>JBDRLK010000291.1:0-5731 GCA_043813155.1 Pseudomonadota bacterium
TCCCGCGCGCCGTCTGTGTTCATTCCTCTCTGAGGCTCGCAGTGAAGCCGTAGACCGAGGAGCCGGATGCGGGAAATCCGCTTGTCCGGATCTGCGGGGGGCCTGGCGGGAGAAACCCCGCCAGGCTATCCCGAACACCCGGCACGATCAATGCTATTGACAACCCTGCTGTTCTGGGCCAAAATTATTACATCGTCCGGGGGATGGAGTGAGCATATATATCAGTGGAGGATATTCATGGCTAACCCGGAACCCGTGTGGGCAAGAAAGCTTGTTCTGTGCGCAGCCTGCCTGTTCATCTCGTATTTCGTGATGGCGCCCGGGTGCAATGACGGCGGCGGCAACGGCGAGAACGGCCACGACGACCATTCGGATGACTGCGTCGGGGCCACGCTGATCGAGGCCAACGGCAGCTACGGCGGAGACCTCGAGGAGTATGCCGACTACGATTTTTTCCAGGTCGACCTGTATTCCGCGGGCACGCTCCGGGCCTACACCGGGGGCAGCACGGACACGCTCGGGGGATTTTTTGATTCCGGCTGCAGCATGCTCGACACGGACGACGACTCGGGAGAGGGTTTCAACTTCGACCTGAGCCGCACCAACACCGGCCCGGGAACCTATTACATCGCGGTCACGGGCGCCCTGGACGAGTACACGGGCCCCTACACCCTGCATGTCGGGTTCTCGGAAACGAGCGGGCCGGACATGCCGCTCGACTGCTGGCTGAGCTTCAAGGTGTATGTCACGCTCCAGTTGGAGGGGTCTGACCCAAATTCCCTCGAAGTGGACGACGGCACGCCGGGTTGCACCGGCGAGTGGACCGGAGACTCCTATGCCAACGCATGGAGCTCGGGGGCAGGCGATTATGCCCTGCGGTTCACGGTCAACGCGGACAGAACCAATATTACGAGCATGTACGGCCTGCGTGCCGGGCGCTGGGAAACTGCCGGCTCCAACATTCCTGTCACGAGCTACAATGCCACGCTGCAATCATTGAAAGCCGAGCATTACGGGGCATCGGTATGCGACTATATTGATTCTTTCGACTATTTATCGCTGAGTGAGGGGCTCTCCTTTCTTGGGTTTTTCTGCGAAGCGGACAGCTACATCGAGCTGAGCTGCGAATAGAAGAAGCCGCGTCAATCGGCAAGAATTTTTTAAGTTTTGCATGGGTTTAAGAATGTTTGCTTTTTCTAATATTCCGTGGGAGGGAGAACATGCTTCGAAAAATGAAACCATTCGTGCTGTGGCTCTCATTGCCGGTGCTGGCAACAGGCCTTCATGCATGCAAGAAACCGCCTGACAGTCAGGTAGAGGAGGAGACGCAGGCAGGCGGGCAGGGAGAGACGCGCCCATCCCCGGAAGAGGATATGTGCAACAAAGGCGATGGAGACGCGTGCCACGCGCTCGCCGTTTCTTTCCTGGGTCAAAAGGATACGGAAAAAGCAGTGGAGTTCTTTTCAAAGGCCTGCAATGCCGATAATGCGAAAGACTGCAGGCAGCTCGGCATGATGCATTCCATTGGAAAGGTCGTCGAGAAGAACCCGGAAAAAACAGCTGAGTTGTACGCCAGGGCCTGCGAGCTGGATGATCTTCAGACCTGCCTGGATCTCGCGAACATGTACCATGAAGGTTTTCAGCTTCAGAAGAACGAGGAAAAATCCAGGGAATTATACAGGAAAGCCTGTGACGGCGATTATCAGCATGCCTGCTTTTCACTGGCCACTGCTTACGAGTTCGGGAAGGAAAAAGGGGACACGGAGCGCGCCGCCCAGCTGTATCAGAAATCGTGTGATCTTGGCCTGGGAATGGGATGCGAGGTGCTGGGGGACTTTTATCTTGACGGAAAGGGCGTCAAGAAGAACAAGGCCAGGGCCAAAGAGCTGTTTCAGATGGGGTGCGATGCCGGCTGGCCCAAGGCCTGTTCCAGGGTCAAGTAGGTTCGAGGGCCGCATGAAGTCAAAGCACAAGGAACCGGGAATGTCGGCTTTCGCCGCTTTCCTGACGCTGGCCGCGGCCGTGGCCGCCGGCTGCAGCGGCAATGGCGCGGACGGCGGCGTGGATGCGGATGCGGACGCAGATGATCGGCCCGACACGCTCGATGTGATGGACCTTGGAGAGGACATCCTCGAGGACCTCGATGCAGTTTCTGATTATGACGCAGCGGCCGACGCTGATGACGGCGCTGATGAAAGCGCGGAATGGATCGATCCCCCCACGACAACGATCACCCTTTCCCCGACCGATGACATCATCCTGAACCCGCAGCGGGGCTTTTACAGGAGCGTGAATCTGGTGGAGCACCCTGACTTCGGATGGGTTCGCGAGCAGGGAAGCACCCTTGCCCACAGCTATGTCAGGCTCGACGATTATCGCGAGCAGGACATCGACGGGTCCTTTCTCGATGCCGTTAATGAAGGGTTCGGCGAGGCCCGCTCGGCCGGCATCAAGATCATCCTTCGATTCGCGTACAATTTCGGGCCTTACCCCGACTCTGAGCCGGATGCGTCCAAAGAGTGGATCCTGCACCACCTGGAGCAGCTCGAGCCGGTCCTGGCCGACAACGCGGACGTCATCGCCGTGATGCAGGCAGGGTTCATCGGCGCCTGGGGCGAGTGGCACACGTCCACCAACAACCTGCTGGACGACCCGGAGGACAAGTTCGACATCCTCGAAGCCATCCTCGCCGCCCTGCCGGCCGGGCGCATGGTCCAGCTGCGCTATCCTCCCTACAAGCAGGAAGGCTACGCCGGTCCGCTGACCGAGGTCGAGGCTTATGGCGGCACATCGGCGGCCCGCATCGGGCATCACAATGACTGCTTTCTGGCCAGCGACACGGACTACGGCACCTGGCCGTCCGACGCGATCGAGGAATGGAAGCAGTACGTGGCCCTGGACACGCGCTTCGTTGCCATGGGCGGGGAAACGTGCAACGTCAATCCCCCGCGCTCGGACTGCGAGACCGCCCTGGCCGAGATGGAGAGGTTCCATTACAGTTTTATCAACCATGAGTACCACCCCGGCGTGGTCGGCGGCTGGGAGACGCAGGGCTGCCGCGCTGAAATTGAGCAGAGGCTGGGCTACAGGTTCACGGCTGCGCAGGTCACCTATCCGCCCCTTGCGCCGCCGGGCGGTGTGCTGGCGCTCGCCGTGCGCTTCACGAACCAGGGCTGGGCGGCTCCCTTCAACCAGAGGCCGGTTTACATTGTAATCGACGGCCCTTCCCGCCATGTCGCCGATCTTCCCGGAGCCGACCCGCGGTGGTGGATGGCCGGTGGGGAGGTGGAGGTTGCCGTTCGCCTCCAGCTTCCTTCAGGGCTGGAAACCGGGATTTACTCCCTCGCGCTCTGGCTGCCCGACGCTGCGGAGCCCCTGCGGGATGACCCGCGCTTCGCCATCCGGCTGGCCAACGAGGGGCTGTGGAGTGCAGCGGACGGGCTCAATGTCCTGGCCGCCGTGGAGATCGACCCGTCTGCGCCCGGAAGCGTGCGTGCGGACGCGGACGAGTTTTACGTCATGGAATGAAGGTGTGAAAGGGCCGGCAGGAAAGGATCAGCTCGGGTAGCAGTACGAGAAGGCGCTGGGGTCGCCGGGGACCACGTTGCACTGGTAGCCTTCGACCGAACGGCACTCGTCCGGCAGGGTGCAGATCTTGAGACAGTAGCTGCCGAACCCGAAGAACGTGACGCACGATGATCCGTCACCGCATTCTGCCGGCGTGGTGCACAGGGCCGAGCAGTAGCCGTTGGGGAAATTGTAGTAACCGCCCAGGGTGATGACACATGTCTTGTTCACGCTGGGCACGCCCCCGCAATCACCGGGCACGGTGCATGCATCGCCGACCACGCCGCCGACCACCGTGTCCGACACCGTGTCGGTTGAGTCATCAATCGCGTCGGTCGGCTCCTCATCGCCGACCAGGTCGCCCGGCGTCTCCTCGGCATCGGGGTCCATCGGCATGTCGAGCCAGTCGGGCTCGGTCGGTATGTCGGGATAATCGATCATGAAATCATCCACGGGCAAATCCACGGGAAACTCCGGCTCGACCGTCGCGTCCATCCCGGTGCAGTCGCACATGCTCCAGGCCGTGCCCCCGGTGCAGGTCTGCACGCCCATCTGGTCGGCCGAGCACCAGCATATCTGGGTGGCACCCGCCGCGCAGATGTTGCAGGTGCTGTCGTTGCCGCAGCCGGCTGCAAAGATTACGAAAACGAACGCGAGAATGTGTTTTTGTTTTGTGAAATTCATAATAGTAAATAATAGTTGCATTTAAGGAAAAATTCAAGAAAAATGAGTGTGTAAATTGCTATTTTATGGAGGCGGAAAAACCATGAAAAACAGGTCGAATCCCATAATCATCATGATATTGCTGTTTTTGATCGAAGGATGCGGTAGCCAGGCCGGCTCCTCGCAGGCCGTGAAGGAAGGCGGCGAGGTCTCCCCGGAGCAGTCCAGGGCTAAATTCGAAAGCTCCTGCGCCAAGGGGGACCTGGGCGACTGCTTCAAGCTCGCTGTTTTATACATGGAAGGCATGGGCGGGCCCAAGGATTTGGAAAAGGCGCGCGAGCTCTTCAGCCTTGTATGCGATTCCGGCAATGCCGGCGGGTGCACGGAGCTCGGGTTCATGTGGTTTGCGGGCGAAGGCGGGCCACGGGACATCGAGGCGGCGCGCCTGGTCCTGGAAAAGGCATGCACTCTTGGCGATGCTGAAGGGTGTTACGGCCTTGCGCTCATGAAGCAGGACGGGGTGGGCGCGCAGAAAAACCGCAGCGAGGCTCGCATGCTGTACGAAAAATCCTGCGAGGGAAAGTTCTGGGCAGCGTGCTTCAACCTGGCGCTCATGATGTACAAGGGCGAAGGCGGCGTGGAGGACCGTGAAACAGGCCGCCGCCTGTTCGCCATGGCCTGCGAGGGGGGGCATGGGGCCGCGTGCCTGACCGTGGGACTCATGTACTACGAGGGGGCGGGCTTTGAAAAGGACCCGGCAAAGGCAAGAGCGAGCTTCGAGAGAGGCTGCGACAACGGGCTTGCCGAAGCATGTTACCGTTTCGGGACAATGGCGCTCCACGGCAACGGGGGCGAGGAGGACGAGAACCAGGCGCGCGACGGGTTCGAAGAGGCATGCAACAACGGATTCAAGCAGGCCTGCCAGGAGCTGGAAAAGATGGGGCCGCCGAAAGGGAAATGACTGCAGCCGCACGCCCTTTGGCGTGCCCAGCAGCTGCGCGCCTCTGGCGCTCCTGCGTCGAATGTAGCCGCACGCCCTCGGCGTGCCTGATTATTATCGTGGTGTAGCCGCACGCCCTCGGCGTGCCTTTTCTATTCGAAATTACCTATAGCCACGGCCCAGTCTGACTCGTGGGGAGCGTTGAACAGGACATAGCCCGGCCCCTTCGTTCCCAGGTCGACGATTTCTCCCGTCCACGTGTCCATGGCCATGGCCGGCACGTCGCCTGCCAGCGCCGACACGTCGAAGGAGATATCGTCCGTTTCCTCGTCATAGAACACGTAATACTTGCCTGCCGCGCACAGGCCGCGGCCGCTGGTCAGGCTGTTGCAGCGCTCCATGTCGGGCATGAAACGGTGAACAGGGTCGGCATCGGAAGCGAACCAGAAATCATGCCAGGCGTTGACCGCGCTGTTCCAATCCAGGGGCGAGGCAGGGTAGCCGCCGACGAGCGAGTAGGACCCTCCTGAATCCAGGAGGTAGCCGTAAACCGCGCCGACT
>JBDRLK010000292.1:0-6566 GCA_043813155.1 Pseudomonadota bacterium
ATGAAATACGTGTACTGTTCAGGCCCCATATTCTGTCCCGAGGAAGTGGCCGGGCTGACCGCCATCGCCAACGTGCTCGAAGAAGCCGGGTACGGGACGTTTCTTCCCACCCGCGACGGGCTCGAGCGCTTTGTCCTTGGCCTCATCGATTCTCCCTTGAACACGAACCTCCTGGGCATACGCGAAAGGACGCACCGGGCCATCTTCGCTCTTGACGTTTTTCAGATCGTTGAGCGCTGCGACTCTTACGTCATGAACATGAACGGCAGGGTCCCTGACGAAGGCTCGGTTGCGGAAGCGGCAATCGCTTTCAGCACGGGAAAGCCCGTGGTGTTTTACAAGAACGACAGGCGGGCGCCCTTCCTTGGCGATGACAATTCCATGCTGCTTGGCCTTTCCATGCTCGCGCCGGTCGATGACATGAAAAAGCTGCCCGCGGCAATCGTGAAAGCCGAAAAAAAGATGGGAAAGCTCGCCGTCTCAGCCAGGCCTCCACTGCCCGAAAACCTGGAGCAGGTCGTGAGGCAGGGCGAGAAAGTCTGGGCCGCGCTGGGCTCGAAGGCTGCTTCGAAGCTGGGCAAAAAGGAGACCGACGAGCTGGTCAAGGAAATTGTCGAAGCCGTCAGGCAGTAAGATCGCTATTCAGGGAAATGCTGAAAGAAAAGATTTGACGGGCCGGGTCTCAGGCGCAGTCAACGGGGCAGGAGCTCACGCTCTCGCGGCCCGTGCACGCGCCGTCGCCGCAGCAGCCCTTTGAGCAGTTCTTGCCCAGGCACGTGCAGTCGCTTGAGCAGGAATTACAATCCTCGCCTTCCAGGTATCCGGCGCAAACACCGTCGCCGCACACGGCCGAGGGGCCGCAGTCCGGGATGGGATCGTTCTGGCAGGATGCCGCGCAGGTGCCTGCATCCAGGCAGGTGTCCTCGGTGCAGTCGTCGCCGTCATCGCAGTCCGCGTCAACGCCGCAGAAAGCAGCTCCGCAGCTTGCGCCGCAGCAGACGCCGCCGCCGCAGGCCGTGTCGTCCGCCAGGGGCGTGCTGCCGCAGCTGCCGTCCGCGCATGTATCGGCCGTGCACGCGTTCCCATCGTCGCATTCAGCGTCGGACAGGCACACCAGGGAGCTGAGCGCCGCTGTCACATCCAGCTTGCCGTAGCCCCACGCGTTGTTCGGCACGCTGCCCGTGTAGGCGTCGGACCTTGCCGTATTCTGGAGCACGGAACGAACATCCGCCGGCGTCATGGCCGGGTCGGCCGCGAGAAGGACCGCCACGCTGCCCGTGCCGTTGGGGCATGCCATGCTCGTTCCTTGAAGCACCGCGTGCAGGCCGTCGGCAAAAACCCTGTTCGTGCGGATGAAATAGGTGTCCTGCGGCGCCATGGCAAGCTCCACGGCCAGGGCATCGCGGCTCAGGGAGGATACGATGCCCACGCCCGGCGTTGCCACGGCGGGTTTCGTGCGGCCGTCCCTCGTGGGTCCAAGCGCGCTGAAAAAGGCCAGCTCGAAGTAGGGCTCGGCCGTGTCGCCCAGGTCGGGCTCAAAGGTGCATGCATGGCCGAAGGAGAAATCGTGGTTGAAGAACGTGTCCCCGTTCTCATCCGTGAAGTAGGGGTCGTAGTAGGACAGCTTTCCGTCGGGATAATCATTGTAGATCTGGCAGCAGGGCGTGCCCTCGAGGCAGTCGCCGTCGCTCGCGTTCAGGTCCTTGTACTCCCAACCCATGCGCGTCGTGTACGCGCCCATGGCAATGACGTTGTTGGCCGAGGCGGGCGTGCCCACGGTCATCCAGTTGTCCGTCGGGTTGCCGTCATAGAGCGGGCGGGCCGTCATGAGGCTGGTGCTGGCGCCGTGCCAGCCGTGATAGGCGCCGCCTTCGGTCAGGCCCCTGTCGTAAATCCTGATTTCCCAGGTTCCGGAGGCCGGCTCGTTCGTGTTCTCCCAGTCGGAGATCTCTATGTACAGCTCATTGTCGCCGTTGTCCGTGCCCCAGCCCAGCAGGTCGCCGCCGTTGCCGATGTAGATGGTGCCTTCTGACGTTGCATAGTAGGCTGCCGAACTGCCGGTGAGCCACGTCCTCTTGTTGTTGCGCTTGAAGTCCGGGGGATAGAGGCTGCCTCCGGGCGTCTTGACCTGGATCTGCGTCGTGTCATTCCCGCCGTACCAGGCCAGGAAGAACACGTAGTCGTCGTCATCAGGGTCCGAGGCATACCCTTCGGGGATCTCGAGCGTGATCTTCGAGTAGCCGCCCGAAGGAACGACGCTCTCGCCGTGCATGGGGTAGCCCCAGAGCGAAAGATTGCCCCACGTGTCGTCGCCCGTGGTGCCGGGGTTTCCGGCAGCCGCGACAACGATGTGGCCCGCGCCCGTGAGATCGTCGATGCCGTGCTCTTCCAGGGTGGAGCCGTCATGAGGGCCGAAGTCGCTTCCAAGGCTCAGGTTGATGACCGCCGGCATGCCCAGCTCCGAGGCTTTCATGAAGATCCAGTCGATGGCGTCGATAATGTAGGTGTCAGCATTCCTTTCACCGTCAAAATCATACTGCACGATGACCAGCGTTGCCTCGGGCGCGACGCCCGCGAGCTGGTACTCCGCGCTGCCGTAGCCAAAGGCCCTGCCGCTGCCCGCGGCCGTGCCCGCCACGTGCGTGCCGTGGCCGTCCGTGTCCTTCTGCACGCAGTAGGCGCCAACGCCGTCGATGCAGTCCTGGATGGCGGCCTGGTCGTAGACGTAGCCGTAATTCTTCACGGCGTCCGGCGTGCTGCCGTCCGTGTAGTCGGAATGGTCCCAGACAGCGTGAATGCGGGTCGAGCCGTCGGCATTGCGGAAATCCGCGTGGTTCCAGTCAATGCCCGTGTCCACGACGCCGACCACGACGCCGGCTCCCGTGGGGCCGTCGACCGGGTACGTGCCGGGCACGTTGAGACCGTCGGCCGTGTGGCTCACGTCATTGTACTTGCGCAGGCGCTTGCCCGCCTCGATCCTGGACACGTCCGCGATCGCGGCGATGTCGTCGATCTTGTCGAGAGGCACGGTGGCGGTCATGATCCCGCTCCTTGTGATGGAGCGGACGTGGACGCCGATCTTGGCCAGCTCGGGGATGGCTTTCGCGCCGCCCTGGATGAAAACGTCCACCAGGACCTGCCATTTCGCCTCGTGCCATCCGGCGTACGCGTTGATCAGCTGCGCCGGAAAGGCCTTGTGAACGTTGGCCGGCGTGACCTGCCTGGCAAGAAACGCGCCGAGTGCAATGTCGATCTTTCCCTGCTCGCTCGCCTGCGGGGCCGGGGACGTCGCCTCGTTTGGCGCCGGCCCGGAATCGCAACGCGAAAACATTATTAAGGTCAGCAGGACAAGAGAGACGACCGTGATTTTCCTTTGTTTTTCCATCATGCTCCTCCGTGTGGCAGCTCTCCCCCGAAAGCCGGGTTTAGTGTTATAGGTTCTTGTGTTCCTTGTCAATAGTTTTTAAATATAGGTATTACTTTTTAATATAATGTACTGACAGGGTGTACCGCGTAGCAGCAAATAGTATGCCTGGTGAGCGGATAACATGAAGTATTTTGAAACTTTTTTTTGCCGCACGGAGAAAGGCTTTGTTTCCAGGCACATGGACGGACGGCGAAAGGAAAGGGAATCTATATAAAGGTGGAATTCATGCTCTTTAACCTTTTACCACCATGCAATATCCTGCATTCATGCACCACTCTGCATGCAAAACATTGCAGGGTCCTGATTGTTGAGAGGGATTTATAGAGCAAAGCCTTGCGTGATGCGGCTTTTTAGATTAGTTCTTGTATCTCTTTGCCGGCTCATCTTGTCGTGGGGGGCTTTATGCCCCGCCTAAGCGGCCCTGAAGGGCCGCACTACGCAAATAAATTATGGAGATTTAGACAGACACCATGACCGATGCAGGAAGAAACGACCCCTGCCCTTGCGGCAGCGGAAAGAAATACAAGCAGTGCTGCCTGACAAAAGCGTCGGCTCGGCGGACCGCCGGGACCGAGGAAACCCTGATGAGGGAGCTTGTCAGGGATCTTTTCAGGTTCGCAAAGAAGCACCATGAAAAAAAGATGCAGGATGCCTACGGCTTTTTCGCGGGAGCCGCCGATGACGAGGCATCGCTCACGCCCGAGCAGAAAAGCACGACGGAAATCAACTACAGCGACTGGCTCGTGTACGACTGGATCGTGGACACGGACAAGGGAAAAACGCTCATCGACCTGTATCTCGAACACGACCCCGGCCTGCGCCCCGGGCAGCGCGATATCCTCGGCGGGATGCGCGAAAGCATCGTGAGCCTCTACGAGGTGGCGGGTGTCGTTCCCGAAGAGAGCATGAAGCTCAGGGACCTGCTGCTGCGCGGAACCGTGGAGGTCAGGGAAAAAAGCGCCACGAGGATCCTTCTCAAGGGCGACGTGCTGGCGCTGCGGCTTCTGCCGCTGGACAACGGGCACATCATGAGCGGCTGCGCCTATGGCTTCAAGAGGAAGCACCGCGCCCGCGTCCTCGATGCAGTGAACGAGCGCTACAAGGCCCACAGGGAGCAGGTCCCGGCCATGCGCAAGCGGGTTTTTTTAAAGCGTTCCAGCCCCATCTTCAACATGCTGTGGCGGACTCTGAACAGGGCGCAGCGTCCGACGGGGCCGGCCGAGCATCTTCCCCAGGATGAATACACAGAGTTCATGAAGCGCAATTACGAGAAATGGCTCAACGAGAAAATTCCCTCGCTCGAAGGAAAGACGCCCAGGGAGGCGGTTCACACGAAAACGGGGAAGCAGAAGGTCGTCGAGCTCGTCAAGAACGTGGAGACCATCGAGAAGTACAACAAGCTGGACGGCCGTCCGCATTTCGACGTTTCCTGGGTGTGGGAAAGGCTCGGCATCAAGCGCCCGGATTAAAGGCTCGCCCGCGTCACATCCCATCGTCCTCGAACGCGTACCTTTCTTTTTTCACGACAACGTCCGGTGGAATTTTCCTGGTTTCGAAATAATCGTAACCCTGTTTCATGTTTTCCCAGAACTCGTTCCATTTCGAGTTCGCGTGCTTGGCCATATTCTTCTTCGTCATCCTGAAAGGAAAGATGTGGACGCGGAAAAATTTCTGGCCGCCCCGGAATGCCGCGTCGGCAAGCGCGTAGATTTCCTCGACCCTCCCGTCCGTCATGGCATAGCAGCCGGCCGACACGCATTTTCCGTGGATCATGATCATGCCGCCGGTCCGATGGTGCGTTCTGTCATAGGTGTTGGGGTAATTGATGAAGAAGGACACGTGATAGCTGCCCTGGGGCCTCAGCATGTGCGGCGCCACGTAGTAAAAACCTTCAGGGCTCTGGTAGTCTCCCTGCCTGACCTTCGGCCCCAGGTCCCCCGAGTAGAAACAGATGGGGTATGTTTTGAACTTCCTGTAGGTCGTCTTCCGGCGTATCCACAGCTCCAGCTCGGAGCTGTCCTTGAAAACGCGAATGAAAATCGGGGAGCCATAGGAAAGCCCCTCCCCGGCCAGCTCCTTTTCCAGCCCTGGTTTCACTTTCTTGATCACCTCGACCGAGCGCTTGCTCGAGGGGATGATTTTCGAGCTTTCCGCGATTCCCGTCTGCACGCCCCGGGGGAGCGTCACGCACAGGCCAAGACAGCAAAACGCGATGAGCGGCAGGTTTTTTCCTTGCATAATAAACCTCCTTCCGGTTCACATGCATGAGCTGCGCAATAACCGTGCTCGCGCCGAACCGGCGCGAGCCCCTCGAAAAAGCCCCGTTTTTCGTACGTTTTCACCTCTGCACTTGACATAATGTAAAACAAAGGTAGTTTACAAAGTGTAAACACAACAGCCATCTCATAAATACCGCCGGGTAGGGGAGCCTTCAGGCTCCCGACCTTCCCCCGCCGGGTAGGGGAGCCTTCAGGCTCCCGACCTTCCCCCGCCGGGTAGGGGAGCCTTCAGGCTCCCTCTGGTTTCAGTCGCGCTAAAAAGCGCGCAGCTGCACGGGCGGCTAAAGCCGCCCCTGCCCACGCGGGGGATATTTCGGGCGGCTAAAGCCGCCCCTGCCCACGCGGGAGGAAAAGAGGTAAACCATGGCACGCCTTCTCATTATCAGGGGCGCTGAGCTGGGCATCGAGTATGAGCTCGACGACGTGACCCGGATCGGCCGCTCGTCGAAAAGCACGATTCAGCTGCTCGACCCGAGCGTCTCGAGACACCATGCCGGGATCGAGAGGAAGGGAAATGATTTTTATATCGAAAACCTTTCAGGCACAACCGACGTGCTGGTCAACAACGTACCTGTCCGGGGATCGACGAGGCTCAGAGACAATGACGAGATCGGGATCGGCCAATACGGGTTCGTGTTCAATCCCGGGCTGACCATGGTCAGGGCCCGCTTCGGCGACCAGGTCCTTGTCATCTCGCCGCACAGGCCCGAAGAGATGGACCTTGGTGAAAAGAAAAAACAGGGGGAGGGGGCTTTGCGGGAAAAATCGCTGCGCGCCCTCGGCGCGATTTACGAGCACTGCCTTTACATCGACGACATAACCCAGTGCCTCGGCAGGGTGCTCGAGGAGGTGATGGAGCT
>JBDRLK010000293.1:0-6203 GCA_043813155.1 Pseudomonadota bacterium
CAGGCGAAAAGGCAAAGGATATTCTGAAGGGGTGGTTCGAGAGCTTCGATACCAAGGGGGGCAAGGCAGAGGCGGGCTACGAGGCGGCTTTTCTTCTCAACGCGCGCATGGAGTATGTCGAGGCCGTGGACATGTGCCGGAAAGTCGAAAGCAAAGGCAGCGGCACTTACGCCGCCCACGAGGCCATGCTCCTTCGCTCGAACATACAGGATCCCTGGCTCGATCTCAGGGCAAAGACCGTCATGCCGCCCGGAAAAGGGGCGCTGACAGTTGTGACCCGCAACCTGGACAATGTATATTTTCGCGCCTACAAGACCGATCCGGACGAGGTGAAAAAGGCTTACGACAAGCTCCAGAACTACTGGTACGGCTGGTCCGGCCTATTCGGCAGCCTGCGGCCCGAATGGGCTGAAAAATTCGTGGAAAAGCTCAAGCCCGTGGAGACCTGGAAGGCTTCCATCGATGATAAGAACGAATACAAGGAAATTTTTACGGATGTCGACCCCCCGGAGCTGGATACCGGGATCTACATCATACTGGCGTCCATTGACAAGTCCTTCAGCAGGAAAAAGTCGCTTCTTCAAGGGTGCTTTCTCAATGTCACGGACCTCGTTCTCGTGGGCACGGCCGGCGTGACGGGAAAAACGAGGGACGGGTACTACGACTACATCGGAGGCAGCGGGCCTTCGACCGTGAGCGACGAGATCATGCGCTTTTACACGCATGAGGCGGCCAGCGGCGAGGCGGCCGCAGGCGTGAGCCTGGATGTCCACACGCAGGCCGGCGGCCAGCGCCAGGACCACAAGCTGGAAACGGACGGGCAGGGCGAAGTCCCCATGGCCTTTGACGTGTCGCTCCACCCGCCCCAGCGAAACGAGTACGGCTACTACTCGTACGGCTACGGCAACAACTACAATGTCGACCCGCTTGCGCGCAGGGGCGAGTCTTCGTCCTACTGGGCTTCGGCCAAGCATCTTAGTTTCATGACGCCGGAATCGGCCGTGGTGTTCCTGGAAACGGACAGGCCCATCTACAGGCCGGGGCACGAGGTCAAGGTCAAGGTGGTCGCGGTCAGGAGGACATCGGACGGGTTCAGGACCGTTGAAAAGAATCGGCGCGTCAAGCTCACGGCATTCGACCCCAACCGCAAGGAATTTTTCTCGGAGGACGTCAGACTGGGCGAGCTCGGCAGCGGAAGCGTGACATTCAAGGTCCCGGAAGGCAAGCTGCTGGGCCGCTACAGCCTGCGCGCCGAATTCAACAGCCAGCGCTACAGCGGCTTTCGGGAAATCCAGTTCTCGGTGGAGGAGTACAAGCAGCCCGAGTTCGAGATCACGCTGGAGCCGGCCGGGGAGCCCTGGAAATACGGCAAGCCCGTGACGATCAAGGGATCGGCCAAATACTATTTCGGCGGGCCTGTTGCCGATGCCGACATCAGCTTCATCATCAGGCGAAGCATGGTCGTGCCCTGGTACTACAGGTACTGGTTCATGGACGGGTATTCATCATCGGACGAGGAAATCGCCACGGGCCGGATGAAGACCGACGAAAAGGGCGATTTCGAGATCGCGTTCACGCCCACGGCGCCGCAGCTTCTACCCTACCAGAGAAAGCTTCCGGAAATCGCGCAGTTCGTGGTCGATGTCGACGGGCGCGATTCAGGAGGCCGAACGATTGCGGCGCAGGAAACGTACAAGGCGGGAAAAAACGCACTTTACTTTATTCTCGAGCCGCAGGGAGGTTTTTTCCTGGACTCGGACAAGGCGGGCATTGACGCGAAGCTCCTGACTATCTCCGACGCGCCCCGGGAAGGGGAGAGCCGGTTCGAAGTCTTCAGGCTTGCCGACGGGCCGACAAAGCCGCTGGAGGATATCGAGCAATACAACGAATACGGAGGCAACTGGGGCTGGGTACCGCCGCTCGACATGCAGCTCGAGGACGCGAAAAACAGCGACAAGGTGGCCGAGGGGGAAACGCGGCACGGCGAAGACGGGGTGGGCAAGGTGGTGCTCGCGCCGCTGGCGGCCGGTGCGTACAGGATTGTTCAGACAACAAAGGACAAGTGGGGCGGCGAGGTGAAGCAGGAAAGGGTTTTCATCGTGGCGCCGGCCGGGGACGGGAGCGGGGTGCCTGTCAATGCCGCGTCGGTCACGCTCGTGGAAAAGGATGAATACCGGGTCGGCGATGAGGCCCGGTTCGTCATAGGCTCGGGCCTCGGCTCGGGCATCTACCGCATCGAGATATGGGCTGACGATTATTTTGTAAAGAGCGAGCTCCTGGGCAGCGGGCCCGAGGTCAAGGTCATCACGGTCCCGGTCACCGGGCAGCTGAAGGGGGGGTTCGCCCTGCGCTGGTACGGCGTCAAGGGGCTGGACGTTCACTTCGGCCAGGAGATGGTCCCCGTGCCGTGGAATGAGAAAAAGCTGACCGTGGAGCTCGACCCCTTCCAGGAAGCGATGAAGCCTGGTGAGAAGGTGACCTGGGGTGTGAAGATCAAGGATGAAAAGGGAAAGCCTGCGGCGGGCGAGGCCCTGGCCCTCATGTATGACAGGGCGCTCGAATATTACGTGACATCCCACAACCCCTGGATGGACGGGCTTTACGCCATGGCATCGCCGCCCGCGCAGGGGATCGATTCAGTGTTCAAGCCGCCTGTCACGCAGTACCCAATGGAGGAGAGCCTGCTGAAAAGGATTATGAAAACGCTCAAGAAAGTTCCCGAGCCGCCCAGGCCGCCCGGGCTGCGCACCTGGAGGACCTGGGCCGAGGGCCGCGGCGTGGGGCTGCTGCAGTCTTTCCGGAGCAAGGACGCCACGTTCGCGGGAGTGGATGAGGGCGACATGGAAATGGCGCTCGAAGAAGCGCCCGCGCCGAGCTCGGCGGCCGCGCCTCCCCCTGCGCCGGGCGGAGGGGCGGCGCCCATGGAAAAGAAAAAGGGGGCCGGCGGGCCGAAGCAGGTTGCCCGGCAAATTGCGGCCAAGGTCGAGGCGAGAAAGGCGTTCGCGGACACGGCCTTCTTCCACCCCCAAGTGGTCACGTCGGGAGACGGCCGGGGCAAGTTCTCTTTCACGGCGCCCGAGCAGCTCACGAGCTGGCGCGTCAAGCTCTTTGCCTTTACAGGCGACGTGATGGAGGGGACACTGGTCAAGGAAGCGGTCACGAGAAAAGAGCTCATGATAAGGGCCGACCTGCCGCGCTTTTTCCGTGAAAAGGACAAGGGCACGGTCACGGTCGTGGTGCACAACGAGTCGGAAAAGGATCTTTCAGGAGACCTCTTCATCGATATCACGGACAGCGGCAAAAACATCAACGCTAAGCTGAAGATCGAGGAAGGAAGCAGGAAGTTCGACGTGCCGCCGCACGGCCTTGCGAGCTATGACTGGATGATCGAGATAC
The DNA here is from genome assembly GCA_043813155.1 of Pseudomonadota bacterium. Taxonomy (GTDB): domain Bacteria; phylum Myxococcota_A; class Polyangia; order DRWM01; family DRWM01; genus JBDRLK01. The sequence goes on from JBDRLK010000293.1 coordinate 3,397, forward strand.
CGCAGGGCGTGGGCGCCTACAAGGTGCGCGTGGCGGCCGCGAGCGGACAGCTGACGGACGCGGAGGAGAGGGTGCTTCCCATTCTTCCCTCCAGGCAGAGGCTCATCGAATCAGCGTTCGCCTCCCTGCAGGGCAGCGAGTCGAAGAAGCTCGAGATCAAGCTGAAGGACGACCCCACGCGCCAGAGCGAGTCCATGGTCGTGCAGGTGGACCCGCAGCTCACGCTGAGCCTGCTCAACACCATACCGTTTCTCGTGGAATACCCGTACATGTGCGTGGAGCAGATCCTGAACAGGTACGTGCCCATGGCCATCGTCAACGAGATCTACAAGAAGTACCCGGAGATCCAGAAAGCGGTCGGCAAGATACCGAAGCGCGACACCATCACGCCGCCCTGGGAAGAGGACGACCCCAGGCGGCTCATCACGCTCATGGAAACGCCATGGGTCAGGGAATCGGAAGGGTTCAAGAGCAGGTTCCCGCTCACCGATCTTCTCGACCCGGGCATTGTCGAGTCGCAGAAGCAGATTACCCTGGACCAGCTGCGCTCGGCCCAGCAGCCCAACGGCGCCTTCCCCTGGTGGCCCGGCGGCAGGCCGGACCCGTACATAACCCTGTACGTGCTGGCCGGATTCGCGGAGGCGCGGCGCTACGGCGTGGAAGTGCCCCATGACATGATCGACAGGGCGCTGTCGTACGTCAGCGACGAGATACCGGGAAGGCTCAAGCCCGAGGAGCAGTACCTGGCCATCACGGCTTACGCGGCCTACGTTGTGACGAGCTTTTCCACCGACGAGTTTTCCGAGGCCGCCCGCGGCCACAAAGAGGCGAAAGAGTGGGTGAAGTTCCTGCACGAGCACATCCACGCGCTCACTCCGCTGGGCAAGGCCTACCTTGCCTACACCTATTACAGGCTCGGGGATAAGAAAAAGGCAAACGATGTCCTGGACATGGCCCTGGACGGGTCAAAAGAGGACCCCATCGTGGGCGTGTACTGGGCCCCGGAAAAGTACTCCTGGGTCTGGTACAACGACACGGTGGAAAAACACGCGTTCTTCCTGCGCACGCTCCAGGAGCTCAGGCCCAATGACAAACGCATTCCGGGCATGGTCCAGTGGCTGCTTTTCAACCGCAAGGGCAACGTGTGGAAATCGACCAAGGCGTCTTCGGCCGCGGTGTACGCGCTCCTGGACTACCTGAACCAGATAGGGGCGCTGTCGGGCAAGGAGACCTTCAAGATATCCTGGGGGACGGTGCGCGACACGGTGGTGGTGCAACCCGACGAGTGGCTCGAGGAGCCGCTGCGCTGGGTCAAGACGGGCGAGGACATCCTTCCCGGAATGAACGAGGCCGTGATCGACAAGACAGGCCCGGGCATTGCTTTCGCCAGCATGACGTGGATCTACTCGACCGACCAGATCCCGGAGGCTTCAGGTCCGGGCCTCCTTGAAATGAAGCGAAGCTTCTACCGCCGCGTGAAAGAGGGCGACACGTATCACCTCAAGCCCGTGGGGCCGGAAGATGAAGTCCAGGTGGGCGACGAGGTCGTGGTGCAGCTCAAGATAACGAGCAAGAGCGCGTTCGAGTACATGCACCTCAAGGACCCCAAGGCGGCCGGGTTCGAGGCAGAGGCGCTGCTTTCCGGCTGGAAGGTCGACCCGCTGTGGTTCTACGAGGAGCCGCGCGACTCGCTGACCAATTTCTTCATGGACAGGGTGCCTCACGGCGAGTACATCGTGAAATACACGCTGAGGCCCACGAAGCCGGGCACGTACCGCATCGGCGCCGCGACGCTGCAGTCCATGTACGCGCCGGAGATGACCGCGCACAGCGCCGGCTTCGTCATCAAGGTCGTGAAAAATCAAGACTAGGGGGGAGTGCAACAGGAGGATACCATGAAAGAGACGCTCCTATTTGTCGTTTGCCTTGCACTGCTTCTCTCCGCGGCTCGATGCGAACCTCCGGAAGAGTTCAACGAGTGCAGTGCGTCGGATATTGCATCGTGCAGCGTTGCGGACACGGATTGTGACGGCAACACGATCAAGATAGAGTGCACAAGCGGCAAAAAGTGCAAGATGAAGTGCACGGACGTGTGCGCCTTGGAGGAACAAAGCTACACAGGCACATGCGGGAGCAGCTACCAGGGCCAGCCATCCAGCTCGGGGGACGACGTGTGCTGGTGCACCGGGGAGTGCGTGCCCGCGGAGTGCGGCGAGGACAATTGCGGAACCATGGACGACGGGTGCGGCGGAACCATGGAATGCGGCGGCTGTACGCCGCCGGAAACGTGCGGCGGCAGCGGCGTGCCCAATGTGTGCGGAGAGCCGTCCGAGGATTGCGCTGAAGCGGAATCCGCTTACGCATTTTGCTGGCTCGAATACGACCCGGGCGCCAACTGCTACCCCGCCTGTTTCTGGAACCATGATATGTGCGCTTCGGGCTGCGGTGAGACGGACACATCCTGTCAATGCGGCTGCGTGCTTGCCGAAGAATCATGCAGGAATGATTGTAATGACATCATGGATGCATGCCTTGAAGACAGGGGCGTGGCCGATTGCCCCGCAGGAAGCATACCTCAAGGCCGGGAAGGGGAAAACTGTGAAGCATGGCCGGACTGCTGCGGCGAAACCCTTCTCGGTGAGTACAATGACTGCATTGTTTACAATATAATGAGAGGCAACGACACGATCGGCTGCTACTAGCAGCCGGCACGATCGGGTGCATTCACTATTCCGGGGTATCGAAGGGGCCGGGCCTTGAATCTTGAATTTTTCGGGGTTTTTCTATGAAATTATTTCATAGCGAAC
>JBDRLK010000294.1:0-8084 GCA_043813155.1 Pseudomonadota bacterium
CACGATGCCGGGGGATCTATGGGGCCGGGCCTTGAATCTGTAATTTTAGCCATTTTTTCTATTAAATTATTTCATAGAAAACCCCCTAAAAATTCAAGATACAAGGCCCGGCCCCCATACTCCCCCCGGAATCGTGCATGCACCTGCAGCGAGCGGGCTGATTGACTTTGCGGGGGTTCTTTGTTCTTTCTGCTGTCGACAACCGGTAATCCGACCTGGCACGGGACTTGCATTTCATCAGGGGTTCAAAGACAATGAAAAGGTTCACAACAAAGGCGACGGCACTGAACGCCGCAGCGCTCGGTCTGCTTCTGCTCGCGATCACCCTGCCCGCGCGGGGCAAGGAGAAAGCCGCGCTCAAGCTCGAGGAAGCCATCACGATAGCGGTCCAGGCCCATCCGTCCGTCATTGGGGCCAAGGCAGCGCTCATGGCGGCCAAGGCGAAACCGGGACAGGTCTCCGCCTGGGATGACCCCGTCTTCACGCTGATGACGGGGATTCCTTTCAACACGCCGCTGGATCCGCCGCTCATGGACATGAAGATCACCCAGAAGTTTCCTCTCTCTCCCGTCTACTCGTACAAGAAGCAGGCCGCGCTCGCACAGGCCGAGGCCGCGTCCACGAAGATCCCGGCGGCTCAGCTCGACGTGTCCATGGCCGTTGCCCTGGCCTACTACGAGATCGTCTTTCTCGAGGAGCTTCGGGACGTCGTGGAGAAGGAGCTGGAGCTCGCCGCGAACATCGTCGAGGCCACGGCGCTCAGATTCTCCTCACTGTCCGGAAACCAGGCGGACATCATCAGGGCTCAAATCTCCCGCGACGAGATCGAAACGTCGCTCGAGGTCGTCAAGCTCGATATCCGGGCGGCGAGGCAGGTCCTCGTTCTTCTCCTGCGCGACGAGCGGGACCCGGACAGCTTCTCCGTCCTGACACCGGGCTACCCTGCGGTCACTCTCGGCATGGACGAGCTCACCCGGCTCGCCGTGGCCCAGAGGCCGGAGCTGGCGTACTTCGATTCCAAGGCCGTGGAGTACGCGAAGCAGGAGAAGGCCGCCAAGGCGGGCTATGCCCCGCAGCTTGCAGTCTCCGCAGGCTACCAGTACAAGTCCGACACGCTTGCCGGGCTGATGGGCCAGGACGCCTTCGCCCTGGGATTCGCGATCAATCTCCCCATCCAGGCCAAGAAGCACAAGTCGGCCGTCGAAGAGTCGAAAGCCCTCGGTATCGCCAACGAGGCCTCTAAAAGCGGGGCCATCCTGACAATCGAGATGAGGCTCGTCGAGATCCGCTTTGCCCTCAAGTCCATGGAGGAGAAGATCGCCTTGCAGGAGGACAAGGTGATCCCCAAGGCAAGGGCGGCTCTCGATCTGACACTGGCGGCGTACGCCGCCCAGAACGCCGGCATCACGGACGTGCTCACGGCGTTCGAAAAATTCCTCGCGGCGGACAGGAAGAGAAGCATGCTGAGAGGCATGTACTTTGCCTCTTACGCGTTGTTGCAAAGAGAGATCGGAACCTTCAGCAAGCCCCTTTAATACAGGGGTCGGACCTTGAATTTTGAATTTATGTTCCTGTAGGGAAAGGACTCCATGCTTGGCAAAATTCAACAATTCACGGTCCGACCCCTTCCATATTGGAGGAGGCAGGGAGAATACCGATGAAGAAAATTATAAAGAGTCTTTTAAAAACATCAGCGGCCGTGCTCGCGGCGGCCGCGCTGACCGGTGCGGGCGGCGTCATGCTGGCATCGAGCGGATGCAAGTCCAAGCCGGCCGGGACCGTGGAATCCCAGGGGGAAGCTGACGAGGCAAAGGTGTACACATGCCCCATGCACCCGGAGATCAAGCAGTCGGAGCCGGGTAAGTGCCCCAAGTGCGGCATGGACCTGGAGCTCGTGGAGCATGAGCACGCTCAGTGAACGCAGACCGACGAGCAGGGAGACTTTCGATGAAAGAGCCGTTGCTGAAATACTTGAAGCCTGTTCAGGGCAAGCTCGCAAAGACCGGCCCCGTCGTGCTCGTGCTGGTCGCCGTCGTCGGCGCCTTTGCCATGGGATACCTCATCAGGGGAGGTCCGAAGACGGGAGGGGACGGGCATGGCCTGACGGCGGTTCATGACGGGGACCGGGCGGAGGTCTGGACATGTTCGATGCATCCGCAGATCCGCAGGCCCGGGCCGGGCCAGTGCCCCATCTGCGGCATGGACCTCATTCCGGTGGTGCAGGACAAGGGGGGCGATATCGGAGAAAGGCAGATACGCCTCTCGGATCACGCGCGTCTGCTTGCCGAGGTCCGGGCGCTCCCGGTCGAGCGGGCCAGCCTCACATCCGAGGTCAAGCTCGTCGGGAAGGTCGACTTCGACGAGACCGCGGTGGGCCATATCACCGCCTGGGTCCCCGGACGGATCGACAAGCTGTTCGTAAATTTCACGGGCATTCACGTGAAGCGCGGCCAGGCCATGGTTTCGCTCTACAGCCCAAAGCTCCTGCTGGCCCAGGAAGAGCTCATCCAGGCATCGAAGATGGCGGCCGGCCTGTCCTCGTTCGGCGTGGGCGGGACGGGATCCAGCGCCCTTGAGCAGACGCTCGAGGCATCCAGGGAGAGGCTCCGTCTCTGGGGGCTCTCCGGGAAGCAGGTGACGGCCATTGAGAAGAGCGGAAAACACCGCAAGTACCTGACGATCACGGCGCCCATGGGCGGTGTGGTGATCCACAAGAACGCCTTCGTGGGCATGTACGTGGAGGAGGGCACCAAGATCTTCACCATCGCCGACCTCTCCCGTCTCTGGGTCATGCTGGATGCGTACGAGTCGGACCTCTCGTGGATCAGAGTCGGACAGGAGGTCGACCTCGAGGTGGAAGCCTATCCCGGGGAGGAGTTCAAGGGCAAGGTGTCCTTCATCGATCCGGTGATCAACCCCTCGACCCGCACGGCCAGGGTTCGCGTCGAGGTGCCGAACGACGAGGGCCTGCTCAAGCCCGAGATGTTCGTGCACGCGGCCATCCAGTCCAGCATCGACCTTGCGACCACCGGCAGCGAGCCTCCGCTCGTCATTCCGGCCTCGGCGCCGCTCATCACAGGCAAACGTGCGGTCGTCTACGTCGAGGTCGAAGGCAAGAACGGGGTCTACGAGGGGCGGGAGGTCGTGCTCGGCCCGAAGGCGGGAGACCACTACATTGTCCTCGAGGGCCTGAAGGAAGGGGAGCGCGTCGTGGTCCGCGGCAACTTCAAGATCGACAGCGCCATGCAGATCCTGGCCAAGCCGAGCATGATGAGCCCGCAGGGAGGCGCGGCCCCCCCTGCCCACCATCACGGGGGGCCGCCCGCATCCGCAACAGCGCCGCCGCCCAGGGCCTTCAAGGCGCCCCCGGCGTTCCTTGATCAGCTCGCGACCGCCCTGGACTCCTATCTCGAGATGCACGCTGCGCTGGCGGCCGACGATGCGAAGGGGGCGAAGCAAGCATCCCGCGAGCTTAAGAAGGCCCTCGACGCTGCGGACATGAAGCTTCTCGAGGGAGACGCCCACGTGGAGTGGATGAAGGCGCTCGAATCGGTCGGCAAGCCGCTGCAGATGATCTCCGGGGCCGATGGCCTCGATGCGATACGAACCTCCTTCGCGCCGCTCTCGGAAGGCATCATCACCATGGCCAGGGCTTTCGGCTCGACCGGAGGCCGTATGCTCTACCTCAAGCACTGCCCCATGGCGCTCGACAACAAGGGCGCCAACTGGCTGCAGCCCGATCCCGTCACCAGGAACCCGTACTTCGGTTCGAAGATGCTCACGTGCGCCGAAGACGTCGAGACGCTCGGCAAGCCCCCCGGGGGTGGCGTGGATGACTGAGCCGCCTGACAACCACGGGCCTTCGGGATCCTCGCCCGTGGGGTGGATCATCCGGTTCTGCGTGGACAATAAACTTATTGTCTCGATTGCGATCCTCATCATTATCGGCTGGGGCGTCATGTCGGCTCCCTTCGACTGGGACCTGGGAGGCTTTCCACGCTCGCCCGTGCCCACGGACGCCATTCCGGACATCGGGGAGAACCAGCAGATCGTCTTTACCGAGTGGCCGGGCCGCTCGCCCCAGGACGTGGAAGACCAGATCTCCTACCCGCTGACCGTGTCGCTGATGGGGATTCCCGGCGTGAAGACCATCCGCAGCTTTTCCATGTTCGGCTTCTCCACGGTCTACGTGATCTTCGACGAGCACGTGGAGTTCTACTGGTCCCGCTCCCGCATTCTCGAGAAGCTGGCAAGCCTGCCGGCCGGCATACTCCCGGCGGGCGTCCAACCCGCGCTCGGGCCCGACGCCACGGCGCTCGGGCAGATCTTCTGGTACACGCTCGAGGGACGGGACCCGGACGGCAACCCCGCGGGGGGCTGGGACCTCGAGGAGCTGCGGGCCATCCAGGACTTCCAGGTCCGCTATGCCCTGCTCGGGGCCGCGGGCATCAGCGAGGTGGCCTCCGTGGGCGGGTTCGTTCGCGAGTACCAGATCGACGTGGACCCCGACGCCATGCGCGCCCACGGGGCGACCCTGGAAGACGTGTTCAGCGCGGTGCGGGCGTCCAATGCGGACGTCGGCGCGCGCACGATCGAGGTCAACCGGGTCGAGTACATCGTGCGGGGAATCGGCCTCATCAAGGAGCTCGAGGACATCGAGGAGACCGTCGTCAAGGTCCGCGAGAACGTGCCGATCCGGGTCAGGGACGTGGCCAACGTGACCATGGGGCCCGCCCTGCGCCGCGGGGCCCTCGACAAGGAGGGCACCGAGGCCGTGGGCGGCGTCGCCGTGGTCCGGTACGGCGGGAACCCGCTCGAGGCCATCAGGAACATCAAGAAAAAGATCGATGAGATCGCGCCCGGACTGCCCCGCCGGACGCTGCCGGACGGGACCGTGAGCCGGGTCACCATCGTCCCGTTCTACGACAGGACGAAGCTGATCCACGAGACGCTCGGCACGCTCGGCACGGCGCTGGCGGACGAGATCCTCATCACGATCATCGTGGTGCTCGTTTCGCTCATCTTCCTGCGCAGCGCCGTGCTGGTCTCCAGCGTCCTGCCTCTCGCCGTCCTGATGGCGTTCATTGCGATGAAGAGCTTCGGCGTGGACGCCAACATCGTGGCGCTGTCGGGCATCGCGATCGCCATCGGCACGATCGTCGACATGGGCATCGTCGTCACGGAAAACATCCTGGGACACCTGGACCGGGCAGGTCCGGACGATGACCGCAAGGAGGTGATCATCAGGGCCGCGACCGAGGTCGGCGGCGCCGTGCTCACGGCCGTGGCAACGACGGTGATCAGCTTCCTGCCCGTGTTCACCATGGTCGCGGCCGAGGGCAAGCTCTTCAAGCCCCTGGCATTCACCAAGACCTTTGCGCTCGTCGCATCGATCATCGTCTCCCTGGCCGTCATCCCGCCGCTGGCCCACGTGCTTCTGGGCGGACGCGTCAAGGGCAGGGTCTTCAAGCTCGTCATCAACATCTCGCTGGTCGCCGCCGGAATCGCGATCGGAGTGCTCTTCAGCTGGTGGGCCGGCGCGCTGCTGGGTCTCATGGGCGCGGCGCGGCTCGTCTCGCGGTTCGTCCCCGAACGGGTTTTGAAGTGGTCCCCCCGGCTCGCCGGCGCCGCGGCCGTTGCCGTCGTCGGCATCCTGCTCACGGACCACTGGCTTCCCCTGGGGCCCGAAAAGGGCCTGGTGCGAAACATGACATTCGTGGGCGGTCTCCTGGGAGGCATCCTGGGTCTCTTCTACCTGCTTCGCAGGTTCTACGTCCATATCCTGGGGTGGTGCCTCGATCACAAGGCCGCCTTCCTCGCTGTGCCGGCCGTCCTGATCCTGGTGGGAGCCGTCATCTGGCTGGGATTCGACGCGGTTCTCGGATGGGTTCCGGAAAAGGTGAAGCGCTTCGGCCCGGTATCCAAAATCGCTCATTCCCTGCCGGGGCTTGGCAAGGAGTTCATGCCGCCGCTGGACGAGGGCTCGTACCTTTTCATGCCCACGACCATGCCCCACGCCTCCATCGGCGAGGTCCTCGACGTCCTGAAGAAGCAGGACATGGCCATACGCGCGATTCCCGAAGTGGAATCCGTGGTCGGAAAGCTGGGCAGGGCCGAGACCTCGCTGGACCCGGCCCCGATCTCCATGATCGAGACCGTGATCAACACCAGGACCGAGTTCCTTGTCGACGGGAAGGGCGACAGGCTCCGCTTCCGCTACGATGGGGGGGAGACGGATTTCCAGAGGGACGAGAAGGGCCTCGAGCTCCCGGCCCCCGACGGAAAACCGTACCTCGTTCGGGGCCGTTACCCGAGGGACGGGAAAGGACGGCTCATCCCGGACCGCAAGGGCATGCCTTTCAGGCTCTGGCGGGCGGCCCTCGATCCCGCGATCAATCCGGGACGCGACCCATGGGCAGGCATCCGGAAGCCGGACGACATCTGGGACGCGATCGTCGAAGCAGCGAAGATTCCCGGCACCACGAGCGCCCCGAGGCTCCAGCCGATCGCAGCCCGGATCGTGATGCTCCAGAGCGGAATGAGGGCGCCCATGGGCGTTAAGATCAAGGGGCCCGACCTGGAGACGATCGAGAAGGCGGGCATCGATATCGAGCGCCTCCTCAAGCAGGTCCCCTCCGTCGAGCCCTCGACGGTCAGCGCCGAGCGGATCGTCGGCAAGCCGTACATCGAGATCCACCTCGACAGGGACGCCCTCGCCCGTCATGGAGCCTCGATACAGCAGGCACAGAGCGTGATCGAGGTGGCCATCGGCGGAAAGCCCATCACCTCGACGGTGGAGGGCAGGCAGCGCTATCCCGTGCGCGTGAGGTACATGAGGGAGCTGCGGGACAGCATCGAGTCGCTGGGGGAAGTGCTCGTTCCCACGCCCGACGGCCACCAGATTCCGCTCAAGGACCTCGCCGACATGCGCTACGTCAGGGGGCCGCAGGTCATCAAGAGCGAGGACACCTTCCTCGTCGGCTACGTCCTCTTCGACAAGAAGCCGGGGTTGGCCGAGGTCGACGTGGTGGAGCAGGCCTCGGCGTACCTGGACGATAAAATCAAGAAGGGCGGGCTCCTGCTGCCCGACGGCGTCAGCTACACGTTCGCGGGCAGCTACGAGAGCCAGGTCCGCTCGGCCGGGACCCTCATGATCGTGCTTCCCCTCGCCCTGCTGATCATCTTCCTGATCCTCTACCTGCAATTCAGATCGACCCTGACGACATTGATGGTCTTCTCCGGGATTCTCGTGGCATGGTCGGGCGGATTCATCATGATCTTTTTGTACGCACAGCCCTGGTTCCTGGATTTCGCCGTCTTCGGGTCCAACCTGCGCGATCTCTTCCAGGTCCACACCATCAACCTGAGCGTGGCGGTCTGGGTCGGCTTCCTGGCGCTCTTCGGGATCGCTTCCGATGACGGCGTTATCATGGCCACCTACCTCGACCAGACGTTCGCGAAGAGGAAGCCCGCCAGCCGGGGCGAGGTCCGCGCGATGGTCATCGAAGGCGCCAGGCGAAGGATCAGGCCCGCTCTCATGACGGTCAGCACGACGCTGCTGGCCCTCATCCCCGTGCTGACGTCGACCGGCAGGGGGTCCGACATCATGGTGCCGATGGCCATACCTTCCTTCGGGGGGATGACCCTCGTCCTCATCACCGTCTTCGTGGTGCCGACGCTCTACAGCCTGGTGCAGGAGATCAGGCTGCGAAGAGACAAGTGAAGAAGAAGCTTAAAAAAAGTCGTCGCGAGCCCGGAATAACCCATGCGTGTTTTCCGCCTGAGATGATCGCAAGGTGGTTGAAAAATGCAAAAAAAAACGTATTGTTGAAGCTATGGAAAAAGAACCGGCTATCCCGCGCCGAACAAAATTCCTGGTCATGGCCGGGCTTTCCGGCGTCTCCCTGCTGGCGGGCGGCTGCAAGGCCGGCAGCCTGCCCCTGACCGGCATCGCGTTCAGCGACGCGGACTACGGCAATTTCCCCGCGCTGGAGCTCGCAACGTCGCTGAAGGAGGACGACACTCCCTTCTCGGCCCACTGGAAAATCGACGGGAAAAACGGGGACTGGATTTTTTTCGGGATG
>JBDRLK010000295.1:0-10185 GCA_043813155.1 Pseudomonadota bacterium
TCCGGCTTCACAGCACTTGTTACCGCCTGCTGTGCGGAATTCAGTGGCAGGCTGGTGGCTAACCTTTGCCTGCGTTGGACTTTCACCAACAAGAAACAATGAATTTTCATGGCACACCACGCCGAGGGCGTGCAGCTACACTACGGTTAATGATCAGGCACGCCGAGGGCGTGCAGCTACACTACGGTTAATGATCGGGCACGCCGAGGGCGTGCAGCTACCTATGATTCTGCTTTCGCCAGCGCGTTGTCCAGCGTCTCCACCATGAAATCCGCGTCGTCCACGGTCAGGCACATGGGCGGCTTGATTCGAAGCACGTTTCCAAGAAGACCGCCCTTGCCCACGAGCAGGCCCATGTCCTTTGCGTGCTCCACCACGTCCGCGGTTTCCTGCGTCGCAGCCTCGCGCGACTCCCGGTCCTTGACGAGCTCGATCCCGAGCATGAGCCCCATGCCGCGGACTTCGCCGATCAGAGGGTGTTTGCCCATGAGCCCGGCCAGCTTTTCCTTCAGGTGCCCGCCCACGAGCTTCGCGTTGGCCTGGATGTTCTCGCTGTCGATGACATCGAGCGTGGCGAGCCCCTGGACCATGGAAACCGGGTTGCCGCCGAAGGTGTTGAAGTAGAGCTTGGCGTCAAGCGGCGCGGCAATCTGCCTTTTCGTCGTGATGGCGCCCAGCGGGATGCCGTTGCCGATCCCTTTTGCCATGGTGACGATGTCCGGCGCAACGCCCCAGTTCTGTATGCCCCAGTAATGATCGCCCGTCCTTCCGAAACCTGTCTGGACCTCGTCCGCGATGCACAGGCCGCCGTATTTTCTCACGATCTCGTAAACGATTTTGAAATACTCGGGCGGCGGCGCAATGGTCCCGCCCACGCCCTGGATGGGCTCGGCGATAAACGCGGCCACTTTTCCGTTGGTTGCGTATTTGATGGTGTTTTCAACATCATAGGCGCACTGTACACTGCACTGAGGATAGGTGAGCTTGTACGGGCACCTGTAGCAGTAGCCGGGAGACACGTGATGGATGCCCGGGACCGTGGCCACGGGGTAGCGCCACGTGGACAGGCCCGTGAGGCTCATTGCGGTCAGCGTGGTGCCGTGATACCCGTTGCGAAGAGCGATCACGTCAGCGGATTTCGTGTACATCCTGGCCGTGGTCACGGCAAGCTCGTTCGCCTCGCTCCCGGAATTCGTGAAGAACGAGACTTTCAGGTCGGGGTCGGGCATCTTCTCCGCCAGCTTTTTCGCCAGCCTCACGATCGTGGGGTGAAGGTAGATCGTCGTTGTGTGCTGCAGCCGCGCGGTCTGTTCCTGGACCTTCGGGACGATGGCAGGGTGGCAGTGCCCCACGCTCACGCTGACAATGCCGGCGAACCCGTCCAGATATTTCTTCCCCTTCTCGTCAAAAAGATACTGCATGCTGCCGCGAACGATGTTGACGGGCCTGCGGTACATCAGCATGAGGTTCGGGTAGAGATATTCCTTTCGAAGCGCGAGGATTTCCCCGGCCGTCAGGTCGTCGTAGGTTTCCTCGTTTTTGTTTTCCATGAGACTTCCTCGTTAAATGTGGCATGGTGTCAAGCCGGTCCCTTAGGTGTATGGACGCCTTCCGGCATCACAATGCCGGGTAGGGGAGCCTTCAGGCTCCCATGCCTTTTTTTTTTCGGGAGGCTAAAGCCTCCCCTGCCCCGAATTTGAACCATGCGTTAAATGTCCTGCTTGGTTAAAGGGCCGTACATGTCGGGGCGTCGGTCCCGGAAAAACTGCCACGTGTTGCGAACTTCCTTGATCATATCGAGGTCCAGGTCGGCGACCACGACCTCGTCCTTGTCGCGCGAGGCCTCGGCAACGATCCGGCCGCGGGGATTGCAGAAATAGCTCTGCCCGTAAAACTCGCCGATATCCCAGGGCTTCTCGCGGCCGATGCGATTGATGGCGCCCACAAAATACTGGTTGGCAACGGCGTGGGCCGGCTGCTCCAGCTTCCACAGGTACTCGGACAGGCCGGCCACGGTGGCAGACGGATTGAATATCAGCTCCGCGCCCTTGAGGCCGAGCGCCCGCGCGCCCTCGGGAAAATGCCGGTCATAGCAGATATAGACGGCAATCCTGCCGAACTGCGTGTCCCACACCGGGTAGCCAAGATTGCCCGGCTTGAAGTAGAATTTCTCCCAGAACCCCGGCGGGCACTGGGGAATGTGGGTCTTGCGGTACTTGCCCAGGTAGTTGCCCTTGTTGTCGATGACCGCGGCCGTGTTGTAGTAGACGCCGGTAACGTCCTCCTCGTAGAGCGGTACGACAATCACCATGTCCAGCTTTTTAGCGGTTTCCTTCATGAGCGTGGTGGTCGGGCCCTCGGGAACCTGCTCCGCCATCTCGTACCAGCGTATGTTCTGCTCGGCACAGAAATAGGGCCCGTAAAAGAGCTCCTGGAGGCAGACGACTTTTGCGCCCTTGTCAGCGGCCTCCTTGAGCAGGCCGAGGTGCTTTTCGATCATGGATTCCCTGATCCTGTCGATGGACGATTCAGCGGGCTCGGACAATGATGCCTGGATAAGCCCTGCGCGTACGATTCGTGGCATGTATCTTCCTCCCCGGGGTCGCTTGCGGCGATCCCCGTGTCAATAATTCATGGGTTGAATCATAAGTTTATGCTTCATGACCTTTCCCGTGGGCGTTCGCGGAAGCTCTTTCAGAAAAACGACTTTCCTGGGAACCTTGAAAGAGGCCAGCTTTTCCCTGCAATACCCTGTGATGTCCCCTTCAGTCAGCGTTTTGCCCTCCCGCGGCACGACGTAGCACTTGATCACCTCCCCCTTGACCGGGTCGGGAACGCCGATGACAACGCATTCGACGACATCGCCTCGCTTCAGGATCAGCTCCTCGATCTCCCTCGGGTACACGTTGAACCCGCTCGAGATGATCAGGTCCTTGCTGCGCCCCACGATAGTGTAATACCCGTCGCCTGACCTTTTTCCCAGGTCGCCGCTCTTGAACCAGCCGTCCTGTGTAAACGATTCCCGCGTGGCCGTGGGCCGGTTCCAGTAGCCCTTGAACACGTTGTCCCCCTTTATCCATATCTCCCCGACCTCTTCGTCTTCGCAGTCCTTCCCATCCTCGTTGACGATGCGTATGCTCACGCCCGGCAGGGGAAAGCCTATGGAGCCGGGCCGTCGCTCGCCCTCGTATGGATTCGAGATGTTCATGGCGGTTTCGCTCATGCCGTAGCGCTCGAGCACCGTGTGGCCGAACGCTTCCTCGAAGCGCCGTAAATCCCCGGCCGGCAGCGGCGCCGAGCCCGAGACAAAGAGGCGCATGCCCGAAAGATCGTGCTGATCGGCCGCTTCAGCGTCCGCTGCTTCCAGCAGGCGCTTGTACATGGTCGGCACACCGTAAAACAGGGTGCAGCCGTCCCGGGCCAGGCTCTCGAGCACCGGCCCGGCGTAAAACCTCTCGTGGAGAAAAACGCTCATGCCCGTGACGAGCGCCCCGTGAAGCCCGTTGTGAAGGCCGTGCATGTGAAACAGGGGCAGGCAGAGAAGAATGCGATCGTTTTCCGAGAGCCGCCACGCGCCAATGAGCGCGCGTATGTTCGAAATGAGATTTTTCTGCGTGAGCGCGGCGCCTTTCGAGCGGCCGGTGGTTCCCGAGGTGTAAAAAATACCCACAACGTCATCCGGCTGCGGCGCCGGGGCGGCAAGGCCGCCGCCTTCGGGAAAAGCGTCCATTAATTCCTCGAACGCAATCTCGCCCTCGCCGAGCTCCTCCCCGGGGCCTATCACGATCGTTCTCTCGAGACGGCCGCTCTCGCGTTTCACCTTTCTGATGACATCCAGGTTTGAAGAATGCGTGTAAATTACCTTGGCCCCTGAATCCTCGAGGATGTGGGCAAGCTCGGTCTCGCGATAGAGGATGTTCGTGGGAATTGTTATAAGCTCGAGCTTCAGGTTGGCAAGGTATGAAACCACGAACTCGATGGAATTGGGAATGTAAAGGCAGACCCTGTCGCCCTTTGACGCGCCGAGGGACGCGAGGGCCTGCGCCAGCCGGCCGGACGCAGCGTCAAGCTGCCCATAGGTCATGGACCGGTCCTTGAAATGGACGGCCGTCTTTCGGGGGATTACCTGAAAAGTTTCGAGTATCGCCCCTGTCAGCGTGTCGTGCGTGCTCATGTAAATTTTATTCGAAGTTCTTAAGGCACGCCAAAGGGCGTGCAGCTACTGGGCACGCCAAAGGGCGTGCAGCTACTGGGCACGCCAAAGGGCGTGCAGCACGAATCAATGGCACTCGGCTTTATTGCCGGCAGCGATGTTCTCGAGCGCCGCGCCGGCCGCTTCCCTGATGGACTGGTCCTCGTCCTCGGCCAGGGCCCCCAGGATTTCCTTTGCCTCTTTCCCCCCTATCTGCCCGAGCGCCTTGATGGCGCTGAAGCGAAGCTCGCTCCTGATGCCGGGAAGCGCGGCCAGCGTCAATGTTTTGCCGGACTTTGTCCAGCCCAGCATTCCCAGCGAGCTTATGGCTCCCGCTGCCGCTGCGATATCGGCTTCCGATGAATCGGGGTACAGGCCGTTTTGCGCAATGATATTCAACTCCTTTTCGAAACCGGTAATGCACAGCTTGCCCACGGCGAAAGCCGCCTCCTCCCTTGCGTCCCAGCGAATCTCCTGATTGCCGGCGGTGTGGATGAGCGCCTTGCCGATCTCTTCAGATTTAATGCCTTTTTCCACGACAAGCCTGATGGCGATCTTGCGCACGTCCGGCGAAGGGTCGAGCAGCATCTGATAGGCCTGGTCGTACGGGATTTTCTTCAGCTTGAACGCCGCGGTCACGGCCTCCCTGCGAACCTCGGGCCAGAAATCGGACAGGGCCATGTCGAGCACCTTGTCTCCCATGGCCTTGTCATCGAATGCCAGCCCGGCAAAGACCGCGGCCGCCTTGGACCGCACCCATGGGGACTCATCCTCCAACAGCATGGAGACCCTGTATTTTACATTCTTCTCGCAGCCTTTTGAAAGCGCGACGACCTCCAGGGCCGCGACCTTGAGCACCGTGTCTTCCATGTCGAGCGCGCCGTGAACAAGGCCGCCGGGCTCGAGCTCACTGCCGCAGGCCGGGCAGCCGGGAAGGAGCTTCTTGAAGAGCTCCAGGATATAGTACCTGGTTTCAAAGTCATCGGCGCTGTCCCAGATATCCCTGCCGAGCGCCGCGGCGCACCCTGGCCCGCCGCCCGCGTGAAGCGCGTGCAGGAGGGCTATCTTTTTCCCCGTGTCGAGGGAACCGCTCTTCTCCCCGCCCCCCTCGCCGGCCGGCGCGTAAAAATGCTCCTTCAGAAAACCGCACCAGCTCTTGCCGGAACCCCCCGCCGGCGGCATGAGCGCTCCACCGGTCATTGTAAAAATCGCCTCCAGGTCGGCCTTGTTTCTGAGCGGCTGCTTGAAGCCCTGCCGGATGGCACTGAAGAGGCCGACGTGATCCATGACGACATTTTCGGGCGGGTCGGCCTGCAGGTAATGGCCGATAACATGCCCGGCAGCCTCGTCAAAGCCCTGCCCGAGCAGGATGACGGAAGCCATGTCCCTCATGGCCGGCTGCGGCGGGGACTCGTACCACGCGAGCATGAGCCGGGGGGCCACCGAGAAGCTGCGCTCGAGGTTCATGAGCTCGTTGTATCTCTTGCTGTCCAGGACCCAGGCGAGCTGCTTTTCGGCGAGCGCCTGCCCGGCCTGCGCCTGGAGAATATTCGGCCCCGTGTGATCGAGCATGAAGCGTTTCGCCTTCTCGTCCAGGCTGTCCCAGGCGCCGCTCACCACGGCCACGCCCCCCCCCTTGACCGACGACAGGATACTGTCCAGGCTCGAGTACTTCGCCTCCTTGTGAAGCGCGTTGATCAGGTCGGCGAAACCCTTGCTGTCCTCGATGCTCGTCCTTGCTTTAACCTCGGCGATGAAGGTGTGATTGCCCGTGGAGCCTGAAGAAAACCATACCTCGTCGATGATGATGGAAATACACTTGCTCTTGACCTGCTTTGGGAATTTGATCACCACATTCTTGTCGGGAAACTTCCTCGGGTCTGCGGGCACTTTAACGGCAAAGACCTTGCCCTGGTCGGTTGTCACGTAGAATTTGCTCAAGGCGTTGAAGGACTTTGCCATCTTCACGGACCTGCCCATGGCAAGCCGAAACTCCAGCGCCTCGATGGGGACCTGCCAGGAAAGGGTCTTTGCCGTGACGAACTCGCCGGACCCGTCGCCCCCGCTGCCCTCGACCCAGCCCGACTCGGCGCTCCCGTCGGTCAGGGAGAAAGGCGCGGAGCCGGTCACGACCTGGCCCACGGCGTCGTAGGCTGAGCTGGAAGACTCGAAGATCAGGAAATTTCCCATGGACATCTTCTCTTCGCTCTCCTCCTCCTCCTCGAACGAGCCGGTCAGGACAAGCGGCATCTCGTATTTCGGCAATGTTCCCGCCAACTGGGGCGATCCCCACGCTTTCGAGTCCTTCCTCTTCCACCTGCGCAGCCTGTCGAAGGAGACCGGCCTGAAGAGGGTTGTCTGCGCGTCGTACATGCTGACATGGATCGGAGCCGGGCCGAACCCGCACAGCGTTACGCGCTCATCGAGAAAATACAGGATCGGCACCGTTGTCTTCGATCCGGCCCCGGCCGGCTCGTAGTCCAGGAAAAAGCCCTGCCTCTCGCCGAACTCCCCGGTCAGCCCCGTCATGCCCGACCACACGAGCTTGGCTTTCCCCTCGTACACGTCCACGAACGCCTCGAAAGCCCTGCCGCCCTCCTGTTCGAAAGCGCGGAAGTGGATCGCCTCGGCATTGTCCGGGCCGTTCCAGCGCATGCATTCGTAACTGCCGAAGCCGGCGGCATCCAGGGGGACCGGGATGGCCAGCGCTTCCCCGGGCCCTCCTGCAATCGTGAGCTTCGCCTTCTGACCCTTGGTCTTGGAGGGAATCCAGCTGCAGGCCTTGTCCTTGTCCCCGGCCCGGGCATGGGGCGGAAATGCCAGAAAAAACAGGGCGCCCAGAAACGCGGCGCCTGCAATATTTTTGGTCATGACACTTTGACCTTTCCTCCTTTTCCTTATAATATAATTGATGGGCAGGTGTAAAATGCAATATAAAAAATTAATTCTTGCGGGGGTCTTCGCCCTGGCGGCAGCGGCATGCGGCCCGGGGGACGGGCCGCAGCCCGCATCGCAATCCTTCGGTCAAACGCAGCAAACCACGCTCAACCCCGGCGGTCCCTTCCTCACCTCGCCGGTCTGGCTGCCCGATGCCGGCGGCATCACGGCCAGGGGATACAGGGGAGAGGGCATCTACCTCATCAGGAAGTCCGGGGCCGAGCCCCGGATCATCCATCCCGATTACAAGGGGTACCTCGAGTGGATCGAGGAAGGCCGCTCGTTCTGCCTGAAGGATAGCGGCCTTTTCCTGACGTACACGTTCGATGATGCGTCGGGCGGCTTTGTCGCCTCCATGGACAGCGACATTCCCTGCTACCCGCGGCCGGGCGCGATCATCACCGAAAGACCTCTTTTCGAAAAGCACGGCCCGTCGATCCGCCATGACCTGTACACGGGAAACATCACGATTTACGAAAATGGCGAGCAGCTGAAGATCGTGGACTCAAACACCTGGGGCGCGACGGCCTCGCCCGACGGAAGCAGGATAGCGTTCAGCAAGGGGCACACGGCCGGCGCCGCGCTCCATGTCTATGAATCGGGCGCAGGCCTGACGACGATCGGCCCCGGGGTCCACCCTTCATGGTGCCCCGACGGAAAGTTTCTCGTCTACGCCAGGCCGAACCAGCAGGGCACGGGCCCCGATCCCGGCGCGGTCACGCACTCCGATCTTTTCATCGTCGACATGGAGACCGGCATTTCCACGCGCCTGACCGACACGCCCGACATGATCGAAATGCAGCCCAACGTGTCGCCGTCGGGCGGCGAGATCGCTTTTTCGGACTGGAAGAGCGGCGCCATCGGGGTCATTCCCCGGGCCGTGGAGGTGGCGCCATGAAACATGCCGGACAGGAAAGAACGTCTTTGTATCGCCTCTTTGCCGCGGCCGCGGCTGCCGCCGTCATGCTCGTGTCGTTTCCTTCCTCGGGCGTGTATGAATGCGGCGGCGAGGTCGATGACTGCCCGTGCGGCAGGGACACGCCCTGCATCTGCTGCGATTGCGGCAACTGCGTCTGGTGGGCCTGGCACGAAGCCTGCTGCCACTGGGGAAGGGCGCTGGAGTGGTGCACCGACGCGGGGACGTGGGACAACTACGCCAGTACCAACGGCTACCCCATGGGCACGGACGCGCGGGTCCAGTCCATCTTCGTGTGCGAGCCCAGCGGCACCTGCAGCGGCTGGGGCCACGTGGGGTGGGTCACGACCGTGCACGCCGACGGGTCGTTCGACAGCACGGAGATGGCCTGCGGCGGCTGGTGCGGCGTGCAGACCCGCACGCGGTCGGCCGGGTTCGCCGAGCACTATATTTACGACCCCGACCCATCCACCGAATGCTCGTCCGGCGATACGGAGAGCCAGGACTGCGGCAACTGCGGCACGCGCTCGCGCACCTGCGGCGGGGACGGCATGTGGGGCGACTGGGGGTCCTGCTCGGGCGAGGGCGAGTGCACCCGAGACATCACCCAGGACCGGGAGTGCGGAAACTGCGGCATGCAGACCAGGACATGCTCGTCCGGCTGCTCCTGGGGCGACTGGGGAGCCTGCTCGGGCGAGGGCGAGTGCACGGAAGGAGCAACGCGCGACTGCGGGGAATGCGGCGAGCAGGTTTGCGGCTCCGACTGTTCCTGGGGCGAGTGTGTGGAGGATACCCCCTGCAACCCCGACCCTGTCGAGGACGCGTCAACCGATACCGGCCCCGGCGATGCCGTCGATACAGCGGCTGACATCACGACCGAAGCCGAGCTGCCCGACAAGCCGGACCTGCCGGACGACACCGTGCCCGATCACATCACGCCTCCCGACGCGGGAGACGACACGGGCCCCGCGCCATTCGGCCTCGAGAGCGGCTGCACGTGCCTTATCAGTCGCTAGTCCTTGGCATAATACCCGGGAAACCATTGATAACTGCAGGGAATTCAAGTCTTGGATCCGCGGTTTACGAAACCGCTTTACCCCATTTTTCAACCATAATCTAAAACGCCTTTGTTTAAGCCGTTTCCCCCGGATTTTCACTAGAAATCGGCCCTTTCGCCAATTCTCTATAGTGCCGTTTAGTGCCGTTGAGTGCCGTTTAGTGCCGTCTAGGTTATGACAGTTTTATGACAGTCGGGGGGTGGAAGGCTTTCGGAGTGCCTGCCAACTATCGCCATCCGTGATGATTGAATTGACGTTGATTCCCCATCTTTCCCCATCATTTTTCCACCTACCGAGTTTTACCGAGGGGCAGGTATAAAATCGCAGGTCCTGAGTTCAAATATCCAAGTTGGATTCCAGATAGATAACGGCCTCGATAAATATCGATGAATTACGGTCCTGTTACGGTCCTTGCACGGTCATTAAAGATCAGATATGCTTATTGAAGGAGAAAACGAGTTCTTATGTCAAAACCATTTCAATGGTAGAGATCCTGGGGAATGCAATAATGGGAGCCACCACATGCACACATCATATCGATTCTTTGTACGCGGTCTGATTTTCAGTTTTGGTTTTGCCGCCTTGTTCTGGCTGTCCGGCGGCTGCAGCGACGGCACAACGGCCGGCAACGCGGCGCCTGAGATCACGTCCGAGGCCGGCAATGAGGCCGGGGAAAACACCGAGTACAGCTACGAGGTCATCTGCACGGACCCGGACGGCGATGCGCTTGAGCTGGATGTGGGCGACGAAGACACCTGCGGCGGCATGCTCGAGGACAACGGAGACGGCACGGGTACGTACACGTTCACGCCCGATGAGACCTTTGGTGGTGATGTATGCGATATCGAAGTGACATGCAGTGACGGCGAGGAGAGCGTTGCACAGGTGACTGCAGTTGCCGTTGAGGAGGACAACCAAGCGCCGGACATCACCAACCTTCCGGCAACCAGGGCCGTTCACTGGGCCGGAGACGGGAGCTTCGTCGCCGAGGCGGAGGATGAAGACATCCCGGCCAACGAGCTTGCCTGGAGCATCGATGGCCACACGTGCTCGTTCGAGACCGAAATCGACGATTCCACCGG
>JBDRLK010000296.1:0-8464 GCA_043813155.1 Pseudomonadota bacterium
TCAGCTTCGAGGAATTGTTCCTCCAAAAGCTGAAAGCTGATCGCTGACCGCTTTTTGGCTGCGGCCGAAGGCCGCGCTGTGTTGTGTGACACCCGTCGGTCATCGGGGTTGCGACGCAGCCTCTTCAGCCTCCCCGGCAAGAGGAGGGGAGCCTGAGGGCTCCCCTGCCCTGGAGTATTATTTCGCTGCGCTCGGCAAAGGGTGTTTGCTTCGCTTTGCTCGCAAATCCACGCCGGCCTCCACATCCTTCCGGCACAAGGGCTCGAGGGTGAAAAAAGGAGTAAATTGGGTGGATTTTTCCGGGATTGCTACTCCGAGCAGCCGCCCATCATGCAGGCGATCAGCTGGCTGCCGCAGGTGTCCATCATGCAGGCCTGGCATTCCGGGCTGCTGGGGTCGATACATAGCATGCCGCAGTCAAAGATCAGGCAGGAAAGCATTTCCTGGGCCTGCTGCTGGGCCTCGTAGCAGCCCTGGTTGATGCAATCGTTGGCGCACAGGATGCCGGTGCAGCTCATGATGCAATCGAGCACCTCGCCGCACGTCAGGCCGCCGCAGAAGCAGTCCATGGGACAGATGGCGCAGTTCTCGCCGAGCAGCGTCTCGCATATGCCGTCGCCGCAGGTGAAGGGGCAGCGGCCGCAGTCCTCGGGGCAGGACTCGCAGTCCTCTTCCCGGTCGCAGTTGCCGTCGCCGCACCAGAAGCAGGGGCCGCAGTCTTCGGGGCAGGACTCGCAGTCCTCGTAGAGCTGGCAGTTGCGGTCGCCGCACGTGTCCGGGCACTCGCCGCAGTCCTCGGGGCAGTTGGTGCAGTCCTCCTCGGGCTGGCACGTGTCGTCGCCGCAGTGCTCGGGGCCGCAGGTGCCGCTGTAGCATGCCAGGCCCTCGGCCGGGCAGGACATCAGGATGCAGCCCATGCATCTTTCATCGGCCAGGTTCTCGCAGGCATCCGCGCAGTCTTCCACGAGGCAGATCAGCAGGGCAGCGGCCTGGAGCTGGGCCTCGTAGCACCCTTCCTCGACGCAGGCGTTGAGGCATCGCTCGTCATCAAAACTGCAGATCGAGATGCAGACCAGAACGTCCTGGCACGTTCCATCCCCGCAGCTGCAGTCGGAGGGGCAGTTGACGCACGTTTCCCCGTCAAGCGGCCTGCAGATCGAATCGCCGCAGCCGGGCGGGCACTCGCCGCAGTCCCGGGGGCAGGTCCCGCAGGTCTCATCGTGGTCGCAGTAGCCGTCACCGCAGTGGGAGGGGCAGTCGCCGCAGTCCTCCGGGCAGGAATAACAGTCCTCGTCGTCCCCGCAGTCATCGTCGCCGCAATAGGGAGGGCAGTCGCCGCAGTCATCGGGACAGGTGAGGCAGTCCTCGTCATCGTCCTCCTCGCAGATGTCGTTGCCGCACACGCCCGGGCACAGGCCGCAGTCCTCGGGGCAGTTGCGGCAGTCCTCGTCGTCGCCGCAATCCCCGTCGCCGCAGCCGGGCGGGCACTCGCCGCAGTCCTCCGGACAGCTGCGGCAGCTCTCGTCCTCGTCCTCCTCGCAGATCGTGTTGCCGCACACGCCCGGGCAGATGCCGCAGTCGGGCGGGCAGCTCCCGCAATCCTCGTCGGCCGAGCAGACGCCGTCGCCGCAGCCGGGCGGGCAAAGGCCGCAGTCCCTGGGGCAGCTGTCGCAGTTCTCGGGCGGCGCGCACTCGCCGTTTCCGCATTCCGACTCTTCGCCTATGTAGGTCCGGCTGCAGCCCGCGGACAGGGCAGGCAACAGCGCACATGCAACCAGCAATGTTTTCATAAAAAGCATTTGTATGGAAAGCTTCCTCTGCAATTGAAGGTTCATTCTATTCATACATGAAAATACAAAAAAATCCACCGAAGCACGGCCTTCAGGCCGGACAGCGGAAGGCGGAACATGAGCGGGAAACGGGATTCGAACCCGCGACCTACAGCTTGGGAAGCTGTCACTCTACCACTGAGTTATTCCCGCCCTGAACGGCTGTCAGCTCTCGGCTTTCAGCCTTCGGCTATGTATAATCGAAAAAACCGGGGGAAAAGTCAACATCCTTTTAATCTTCCTTCCTTCGGGTGCAAGGTGCAAGGGTGCAGGCTGGAGCGGGTTCAAACCCCAAACAGCCTGTTGATCGAATCCACGGCGCCCATGAGCATCCTTTCGATGACGGGCGAGATGAAGATGAGCACAAGGACCGCGCCGCTGATGCCCGCCGCAGAGCGAAGCGGCATGGAGATGAAGTAGCTGCCGGTCATGGGCGAGAACCTGCCGAGAATGCCCACCAGCGCATCGACGAGAAACACGAGAAGCATGACGGGGAAGGCCAGCATGACGGAAGAGAGAAAAAGCCCCGCCGTTGTCGCCACGACCACGTCGATCATCCTGTCCGGGGCCGGCAGGAGCGCGGCCGCGGGATAGAGCGGAAGCGCGTGAAAGGTCGTCTCCAGCGCCATCCAGAAAGCCGTGCCCGCGGGCGTACCGAAGAAAACGGCGGCGCAGAGGAAAAAGAAAAGACCGGCATGGGGCGTGGCGACGTCGTCCCCGGCCGGCGAGAGAAGCTGCGACATGGCCCCGCCCCTGCTCGCATCGACCAGGTACCCCGACTGCTGAAGGAAATGAAAGGGAAGCGAGGCGACAAAGCCGATAACGAAGCCGGCAACGGCTTCCTTGAAGACAAGAAACGCGGTCATGCCGGCCCCCGGCATGACCGCTACCTCGATCCCCGGCGCCATGACGATGGCCAGGACGATGGACAGCGCTATTCTCAGGGAAAGGGGAACCACCTTCCCGCCCGTGGGAGGAAGGGTCCTCAAGATGGCGTAAATCCTGACGGCCGCAAGGCCGAAAACGAGCAGGTGAGGGCCGGTCCTGCCCTCTCCGCGCAGCGGGGACAGTATGTGATCCAGGAATTCCAACGTTCGCAACCTGCTGTGCGGGAGGCCGAAGAGGGGAGGCTGAAGCCTCCCCTACCCTCCTTCGGGTGAATAGGATACTTCAGCGCATCCGAATATTCAATCTGATGCGGTTGAAAAAGTGCGAAACGTGGATTAGTATTGGATGCCATGCCGAAAGTTCTTATTGTAGACGACGAAGAAAACATCCGCGTGATGCTCCGCGCCCTGCTCACCCAGCACAAATATGAAGTTCTCGTTGCGCAAAATGCGTCCCAGGCCCTCGAGATCATGCAGAAGAACCTGCCCGACTTCATCATCACCGACGTGAGAATGCCCGGGATGAGCGGCATCGATTTCGTGAAAATCTGCAGGGAAAAACAGATTCCCTCGACCATCATCGTCATGAGCGCCTACGGCAACGTGGACTCGGCCATCGAGGCGATGAAAGCGGGCGCTTACGACTACATCATGAAACCCTTCAAGGCGGATGAGCTCATCCTCGTCCTGAGAAAGGCGCAGGAGAGGGAGGAGCTTCGAAAGGAGAACCTGTCGCTGAAGGAAGAGATCTACCAGGAGCACGCCTTCGAGGGGATGCTTTCAAAGAGCAGGAAGATGCAGACCATCTTCCTCCAGATCGATAAGATTGCCCCGTACAAGACAACGGTGCTGATCACGGGCGAGAGCGGGACCGGGAAAGAGCTCGTGGCAAGGGCGCTCCACAGGCGCAGCCCGCGGTCCGGCGGCCCCATCGTGGCCATCAACTGCGGGGCCATCCCCGAGTACCTCCTCGAATCCGAGCTGTTCGGGCACAAGAAGGGCGCTTTCACTGACGCAACGACGGACAAGAAGGGGCTCTTCGAAGTGGCGGACGACGGAACGCTTTTCCTCGACGAGATCGGCGAGATGCCGCTGTCCCTCCAGGTCAAGCTCCTGCGGGTGCTCGAGGAGGACAAGATCAGGCGCATCGGCGATACGCGCGACATCGACGTGGACGTGAGAATCGTCGCCGCCACCACGAGAAACCTGGGAAAGCTCATCGAGGAGGGAAAGTTCCGGGAGGAGCTCTACTTCCGCCTGAACGTGGTCAGCATCCAGCTGCCGCCCATGAGGGAAAGGCCCGAAGACATCCCCATCCTGATCGAACATTTCATCAAGCGCAACAACAACAGGTTCGACCTGAAAAGAACGGGCATGGACCCGGAAGCCATGAAGACGCTGAGCGACTATGACTGGCCCGGGAACATCAGGGAGCTTGTCAACGCGGTCGAACGCGCCTGCCTGATGGCCGAAAGCGGGATCATCAGAAAGTCCGACCTTCCCGATTCCATTATCAGGAACGTGGACCCGCTGAAAAAGCACATCGAGTCCGACGAGATCTCCATCAAGAAGACCATGAAGTACGCTGAATCCGTCCTCATCAAGCGGGCGCTCGAAATAACAGCGGGCAACAAGACGCAGGCGGCCAAGCTCCTTGAGATCAGCCACCGGGCGCTGCTCTACAAGATAAAGGAATACAAGATAGAAGAATAATTTTCTTCAATGAAGCCTGAACACCCGGAGAAAAAATGCGAAGGAAATATTACTGGATCTTTCTTGGCCTGCCTGCCCTGGCTTTTTCCGTTGGGGCCTGTGGCGGCGGCAGCTCAACGGAGGGTGACGGACAAACGGACGCGGATGCGCTCGAGGACACCGGAGGGGACGGGGCCGCGGATGTCGACGAGGACCCGTCCGGTGATCCCGATGCAGCGGACGACCCGGTCGCGGACCCGGTCCCGGATGGGGTCGACACGGAGGAGGACATCGTTCCGGACGGCGTGGAAGATGCCGCGGATGCCCCGCCCGACGGCCCGCTGGAATGCGACGCGCCCCTGCTGAACTGCGAAGGCGAGTGCGTGGACGTGTCGAGCGACCCCGGCAACTGCGGCGAGTGCGGCAATGATTGCGACGACGGCGAGGAGTGCGCCTCCGGCGTGTGCGGCGGTGCCGTTGTCTGCGACCCGGGCTATGTGATCTGCGGCGACGAGTGCCGTGACGTGTCGGGAGACGCGGAAAACTGCGGGTCCTGCGATCACCTTTGCGGCCCCATGACGTACTGCGCCGACGGGGACTGCGTGTGCCGGCCCGGGCTCGAGAATTGCGGGGGGGACTGCAGGAACCTGAGCTCGGACCCTCATAATTGCGGGGAATGCGGCAACGACTGCGACGGCGTGTGCGTGGACGGGGAGTGCGGGACAGAGGAAGACTGTGAGCTCACGGTATGCAGGGGCGCGTGCGTGGACACGGAAACCGATATCCACAATTGCGGCAGGTGCCGCAACAGCTGCGCCCGGGATCAGCTCTGCTTCAGCGGCGAGTGCTGGGACTACGAGCCGGCCCCCGGCTGCCCCGACACCTGCGAAGGGTGCGAATCCTGCCCGAGCGACGAGACCTGCTGCGATCTCGATTTTTACGGCGTGAGCTGCGTGGACACGGACGAGCCCTGTCCGTAGCGGCGCGGCTTTGCCGCGCCGCGGCTATCGGCTATCGGCTTTCAGCCTTCAGCGGCCCTGAAGGGCCGCACTACGGGCGTTTGCTGCGGCGGACGAAGGTGAAAAGGGCGATGAGCACGCCCAGCCCGAGACTCCCGAAAATTGTCGCCTGGCTGCCGAGCACGATCATGACGATGCGGCCCGCAAACCCCTTTCCAACGGCCAGCACGGTCTCGCTTCCCGAAACGCCCTCGGGATAGGAAGCGACCAGCGTGTACGTTCCCGGCTGCACTATGTGAAACTTGAACACGGCCACACCGCTGTGAGCGCCCGTACTATAGGTATGGCTGGCCACGGGCTTTTCGAGCGGCACGGGCAGGCCCGTTTCCTTTGAGTACAGGCTCACATCCAGCCCGGGCACCCCTTTTTCCGCGGAAAAGACCCTGTCGCCGATCACGCTGTGGTGTTCGTGGAAAATGGAGTACTTGCCGTCGTCCTTCAGGTCGATGTCCCCCCTTCCAGGGACGATGACCCTGGAAAAATTCCTGCCCGTCGAGAGAATTCCGGTCACCAGGATCACGATGAAGAGAACGCCTCCCGCGACCGGCATGAGCGCTGCAACGATATAAGGCCACCAGCCGGGCCTGGATTGGTCATTCATAGTATTAATGTTAGCTGTTGAACTTAATTGTTATACCAGCTACTTATATAACCGGCCTTGCGAAGGAAAACCAGTGCCATGAAGCGCGGTATTTTCATAATCGTCCAGATCATCCTGCTGTCGGGCATGACCGTGCAGTGCGGGAAAAAGCCGCAGGAGCAGGGAAAGGAAGCGCAATCCGCATCAGCCGCACGGCACGGCAAAGCCCGGCAGTCGGTCAAGCCTGCAGGAGGTGAGGGCGATGGAGAGGCCAAAGAGAGCGGGGACGCCGCTGCCGGCGGAAAAAAGACCTCTTCGAAGCCCGGCAAAGACGGCGTTAAAGGCCGCGACATCCTGCGCCCCTTTGACAAAGTCGAGCTTGGCGCGGCCGGCGGCGGGCGGTTCGTGGATTTCAGGCGGCCCTCCGGCCTGTGGGCCGTGCTCAACGAGAGCGTCAAATCGAGCCCGCCGTCTCCCGAATCTTCCAGGGCGGGAGTGGCCCTGGGCGTTCAGCCGATCACCGTCCGGCTCTTTCCAGGCGACATCGGCGAGGGCCGCGTCGTCCTTGTGGTTCAATCCGCGGGTCCCTCGGAAGTGTCCTGGCGCATCAAGAGGGGCGGCAAGAAAAAAGTGCCCCTCCGGGGAGGGATCAAGCTCCTGGCCATAGACAAGGCCCACACGTCGGACCTCGACAGCATCGACCTGCTCGTAAGCGGCGGCCCTTCGGACAGGCCGCCTTTTCCATCGCTCCTGGGCCTGTGGCTGTGGCAGGGAGACGGAGACCCGCCCGCCGGGCCCCCGTCGATCAAGGCATGCAAAAACAACAAGGGTATCGCCCTGGAGCCGGGACAGAAACTCATCGCCGCGGACGTGCTTCCCCGTGACGCGATCGTGGAGGCCCGCGCCTCGGGCGGCGGCGCCGGCCGGATGAAAATCGAAATTATCGGCGATGAAACAAGGACCGGGCCCCATGCCTTCTCGGCCGCGGCCCCGGGGCTCGATGAGATCGCGGCCATGGAAACGAAAGCGGGCAACAAGCAGCCTGAGGCCGTGGAGATCGAAGTTGCGCTTCCTGGCGGCGGCGGCCCGGGCGCATGCGTCGAGACAATCAGCATCAGGCCCGGGAAGGCCGGCGGAGGGAAGAGCACGGCGGCCGGCCCGATTGAAGGCGCTGTGCTCGTCATGACGGACACCATGCGGGGCGACCTCTACGACTGGTACGGCGGATACAGGGACAAGGACATGGCGGTGCCCATGCCCAACCTCGAAGCGCTGGCCGCCCGCTCCTACAGGTTCACGAGGGCAACGGCGCACGCGAGCTACACCAAGCCGTCCGTGGCCACCATGCTCAGCGGGCTTTACCCCGCCGAGCACGGGGCGCTGGGACGAAGCAGGGCCATGTCTCCGAACGTGAGCCCCCTCATGCACTACCTGTCGCCGCTGGGCGTGAAGTCCACCGGCGTTTTGAGCAACTATTTTTTCCTTCCAAGGTTTGGAATGGACCGCGGGTGGGACAGCAAGGTATGGATCGAGTCGTTCAAGGCTTCCATCGACGACCAGAACGTTCTCGACGGCATCAAGGACATGCTCTCATCCGGCTCCCTCGAGCCGCCCTTTTTCCTCTACATCCACCTCATGGGAGCCCACGTCCCTTACTCTCCCCCCGCGTACGCAAAGGAGCGCATCGCCCGCCACCTGCTCTCGACGACGATCAAGCCCATGGCGACGACGAGCTTCATCAAGGATTTTCAGCGCGGCGTCATAAAAAAAATCAGTAAAACACAGCTCGGGCAGCTCGTCGGGCTGTACAGGAGCGATGCCCTGTACCACGATGACATCATGGGCGGGCTCACCGCCATGCTCGAAGAAGCGGGCATCATGGACAGGGCGCTCCTGATCTACACGTCGGACCACGGCGAGGAATTCCTGGAGCACGGAGGGCTCGGGCACGGCCGGAGCCTGTGGCCTGAGCAGGTCGACGTGCCTCTTCTCGTGCATCTGCCCGGCCAGGCCGCGGGCCGGGACATCGAGGAGCTGGCCGGGCACATCGATATCGCCCCGACCATCCTGAAAGCTCTCGGCGCGGAGCCGCCGGCCTTCTGGCCGGGAAAAAGCCTGCTGGACATCATCGCAGGCCCCGGCGGCAATGGCCAGGAATCGAGGGGCATGCTGCTGCAGCACTGGACCGGGGCGCGCGGCGTCAAGCTGGAGAATTGGAAGCTCATCACCGCGCCCGGCTCGGACCCGGTCATGAGCGTGGAAAAAAACGGCAGGAATCAGGAGCTCGCCCCGCAGGACGGCCCGGTCACGCTGCGCCTGCTGCGCAAGAAGGAGGCCTTCCTCATCTGCTCCCGTGCGGCCGCGGAACCGCGCGACGCGAAACAGGAGCAGGAGGCCGGTGGCGAGGAGGCCGAGATCGATGAAGAGACGCGCAAGCAGCTCGAGAAGCTCGGGTAC
>JBDRLK010000297.1:0-5049 GCA_043813155.1 Pseudomonadota bacterium
GGCTCCATAAGGGAGGGAACATACCGCAAAGCGACCATCCCGGTCAGGGTTTCGGGATCGCGCGGAAGCGTTTGCTTGTGGGCGGCCCCGGGCGGTGGAAGCGAAGGCTATCCCAAGATAGATGTTTCTGGAGGGATTGCTCCGGGCCCCAGCGGAGAGTACGGCCCATTTCCTGTGGGAACCGAGATCGATGTCACGCTCACCGTAGAAGCATCCACGGATCAGAAATCCGGGACCGGGGAAGTTGTCTTCGTTTCCACGGTAGGAACGCTGACCGTGCCCTACGCGTTCAGGCCCAGGCCCAATATCACGGGTTTCCTGCTGCATGCCGCGATTCCGCTCATGATCGGGGTTGCCGCATTTGCGATCCTGCGCCTGCTGCTTGGTGTCTTCGATGAAATGCTGTATCCGTCCGGGTATGGAATGACGGATATTAAATCCATCGGGTCAGCTCATAAATTCCTCCTGGGATTTCTTCCATGGACGGCCGCAGCCATCGGCATCATCGTCGGAGGGTACAACTTTCTCAAGGATTCACACCTCCGGGGGGGGGCGACGTGCATACTCGGTGTAGTGGTCGCCGTCAGTTTCTACTGGATGTGCAAGCTGGCCGGCATGCTGCTCGCGTTCATCGTAACTTCCATTGACAGCTATGGATTTCTTATTTTCGGGCCGGGAGAGCTGGGAACGCGCATTGCCGGCTGGTCGATCGCAGGAGGAATTGCAGGTCTCATGTTCGGAGTCCTTGAAGGATCAAGAACAGTGCTGCGCAGGCCGTGGCTCGGCTGGATCGTGGCGGTCGGGTGGATAGGCGGACTTGTGGTGTATTTATTCTACTTGAGATCTTGAGGATCGTACATAAGAAAAACCGGTTCAGGGGTCGGGATTGCATCTTGCCCGGCGTGCCGGCCGGTAGGCCCATGAAAACAGGTGTCAGCGCTGCCGGCGATGATAAGATGCGCGGGAAACCGGCAGGCTGACGCTTTGCATCACGCAGCCATCATGAGGCGAGGGAATGTACGGTAAAGACTCGCAGGATGAAAATCGACCGTCCCTCACTCTCGATGAGAAATCGGGGCAGAAGAAGGCAGACGGCGATAATGAATCGTCTGCGGCGTTGCCGCAGGCGGCGCCTGCCGGCCACAGGTATATCGCAAGGTGGCCTTCGCTCACCCTGAAGAAGGGTCCCGGCCCTGGAGAAGCTGACAGCGCCGATGCAGCGGCCGCTCCACTGGCCGTTGCGGCCGTGAAGCTGAAGGCGCTCACGGTCGACCAGGCAGCGGCTTTCGTGGCCGGGACCTTTTCGGAGCTGCATATGCTCGGCCTGGACGAGGAGCGGGTCAGGGCAGCCAGCCCCGGCAGGGAAGAGTTGAAGGAGCGCCTTCGTGTCCGAAGCAGCATGATCAGGAACCAGATCGACAGGGACCAGAACTTTCGCAACTTCGAGAAGAGCACGGCCGGATTCCAGGAACGGCTCGACGGCCTGAAGGCCGTGATCGAGCGTGAGGATGACCCTGCAGGATGGCTCGTTGCACGGGACCGGCAGGTAATGCGGCACCGGCAGAAGGAGGCGATCTGGCCCGTCATCGACACATACTGCAGCGACGGGGTGCTCGAGCCGTTCGAGTACGAGAGGCTCGTTGACGACGCCGGCCGCTACAACCTCGAGAAAGAAGATATCGACGAGCTGATCCGGCAATACGATGACGAGCTCTTCAAGACAAAAGGAAAGAGACTGGAGAGGGTATCGAGGGACCTGACCAGGGCTGCGGTCGAGTGGCCGCCGCTTTTCGGCTTCGGCGACCTGGCCGACCCCGTGACGAGCCTGGAAGATCTTCACGAAAATGCGGTTCGGTTCCCCGGGAAGGCGAGGAAGCTTCTCGACGACAGGGAGATATCCAAGTGGCTCAAGCAGGTCGAGTTTATTCTCAAAAGGCAGGGAACGGGAGAGGCAGAGCTGGAGCGGGTGTGGGCCACAGGGCGCGAAGCGGTATCGGCTGAGGCAAGGCGCGGCAGCGACGATGCTCTCTGGCGGTTCCTCTGGAAAACGGGGTATAAAAAGCTGCATTTTCAGGGGCGAGGCGTGAGCAGGATAGTGGAGATTGTCGATCTGTGCCAGGGGAAAGCCGAAAAGCTCGTTTCCCTGATATCGACCGACATGCTGGCCGACTGGTGCGAGATCGTTCACAAGGACACGTCGCTCGCGGACGCGGCGCGGACCGCTGGCGTGAAAGGGGCCGGGGTCGCGGCCCGCGATTGGCTGTGGCTGGCCGGGGAGGACAGGCTCACACTGGAGGGAAATGGGCCGTTCACGAATCCAGCCGAAGTTGCGCGTTTTGCAAGGGAGTTGGCCGGAAATATCGATATCATCAAGCGGTGCCTGGCGGACGGCACCCTGGCCGCCTGGACAGTCGCCCAGGAGAAGCGCGGAAGGATCGAGCCTGGTTATCGAGAGGCAATAGAGCGCGTGGAACGCGAAGCAGCCGCCGCCGGAGCAACTATCGGGGTTTTCGACGCGTTCAAAGCGGCATACATGTGGGGACTGGACCACCTTCCTCTTTTTAGCGGGGAAGGTGCTCCGGCAGGATACGTCACGAGCCTGGAAGATATCAGGAGATTGAGGGCCCAGTCGCCCCTACTGCTCTCGGGTGCGGTCGCGAGCGGAGCATTCGCCGCCTGGGTTGCGATTCACCTGGAGTACCCTGAGGCCCGCGAATGGCAGAGCTGGATTTTCACGAGGCTGCGGGCCTGCTGGCCCGACGCCATGTGCTGGCTCCTGGGCGACAGGAGTCTCCTGGTAGAGGGAATGGAGCTTCAAAGCTTCGAGGACGTGGCGAGGCTTTTCGAGCAGGGCTCTGATCTGCCGGAAAGGGCCTTTCGCTCCGGCGCCCTGGCGGCCTGGCTGGAGGAAATCAAAGGGGTCGAGGTCGTTGAAGGGGCGATGGCGGAGTCGAAGCGGCACCGGCCGCCTGACGACCTCCTTACTTTCCTGTGGACGCTGGGTTACAGAAAACCGGGCGTCTCGAAACCCATGCTGGAGGTATGGACGTCAGCCCCTGTAGCGAGCGGTATTCCAATCCCTGCTGAAAGCCGTCTATCCTCCATGAGCTGCTCGTTTCAGCGGCCTGCTTATCAAGAAGCTGCCTTTTCCAACAAGGATCAGAATGAGGCTTTCCTTCTATCGTTTTTCCTCGGCTGGCTGGGTATTGACCGTTTTTACCTCGGATACTACGCGTTAGGAGCAATAAAACTGATCACCTTGGGCGGCTTTGGTATCTGGTCCTTCATTGATCTGATATTAATTGGTGGTGGAAGTTTAAAGGATTCGAATGGGCGCTTTCTGCGACGCCAAGTTATTGGAACGCCTCAAAAATCTCAGATGATTACATTTCTTCTATCTTATCTTCTCCCGTTATGCAGCTGCTTCCTTGTTTCAGGAATGGACAGATTCTATCTGGGCCAATACGGCCTCGGTGTATTGAAATTCATTACATTCGGCGGGTGCGGAGTCTGGACGATAGTAGACATTTTTTTAATCGGCACAGGAACATTGCGTGATTCCAAGGGGAATTCATTGAGGTGAAACCAGGTAAGAACATGAGGTTTCGATGAAAGAGAGGATCGGCTCCATAGCCGGGGCGTCCATCGTGTTGGCGCTCTGGATCATCGATGGCGGTGTCATCAGACAATCGTACGTAGGCGTCAATCCCGGCGAGACTGCCGCCAAGACGGAGACCATGAGAGAAAAGGTCGAGCCGCCGCCGCCCCCCCCACCCGCCAGGATGTCGGAAACCGATTTCGTGTCCAACCGGTGGGCCGCCTCGCAGCGCCAGGGGAACGCCGCCTTCTATGGCGGGCTCCTCGCCCAGGATTTCACGGCCGCGACGCTGAAGACCGGGCGCGAGAAGAAGAAGCAGTACAGCAAGGAAAAATGGCTCAAGCACAGGAGCAACGTGCTCAGCAAGGGAATGAATCTCGACGTGGGAAATTTCTCCGTCAGAAGGTTGAGCATGGGTGAATCCGAGGTACGCTTCACCTATTTCTACAACACCGAGGAGTACTGCGACTCGGGAGACAAGCTTCTCAGGCTGAGGCCGGAAGGATCATCCTGGAAAATAGTCCGGGAAGAGATACTCAGCGCCAAAGAGTGCACGTTCGCATCCTATGCCACGTTCGGCACGTTCATCGGCACGTTCGCATCGTCTCTCAGGGGCTCGAAGTGGGATTATATCCGGGAGCACTCGGCAAATCCCCTTCACGTCACTGAATCCGGGATCGCGCGCGCTTTTAACGCGATCAACAAGAACACGGTCGGGAGCCAGCTTCAGCCCATGAGGTGGGCCAGGGCCAAGAAAAAAACCGTATCGAAAACGGTCGGCGACAAGCTCTACAAGTACACCTCGACATACGATGAAGAGGGCTCTGGAAGCATATTCGTCGAAGTCCTGCAGGACGGGAACAACCTTCCAGCCAAGGTCGTATTTTTAGGGGAGTACACGTTCGAGTTTCAACAGGGACAATGGGTATTGACCGAAATAGGCTGCATGAGCTTCGAGTAGCTGAAAAAAAGAAAGGATGATCATGAGCATTGCCTTTATTTCCAGGCTGGCGGCAGTTTTATTCGTTCTTGGGGCATTCTGCTTCAGCTTCCAGGGTGATGCTAAACCCAAGAAAAAGAAAGAAGGGAAAAAGGTGGAATCCAAGTCAAAGGATTGCGATGCCGATAAGCTGAAGGACATGCTGATTTTCGACATTGTGTCGGATTACAAGCTCAGGAATGCGCTGGTGGAAAAAAGGGACAAGAAGCTTCTTAATCTTTTGAAGCTGAAAGAATGCGCGGAAAGAGTTGAAGGTGATTGTGTCACAGATAACGTGATATTCAGTGTAGCTATTGGCAGGTTTCGCTTTAAAGAATGTGCCGAGGCTGTTGTGGTATTTGGACAAGAGGATGGAATTAACCAATATATCGATTGGTTTGCGATCGTAGGATTGAAGGGTGGAAAGCTGGTCGTAAATTATAAGAGTGAGTTTTATGGAGAAGAGACGGTA
>JBDRLK010000298.1:0-4640 GCA_043813155.1 Pseudomonadota bacterium
GCGTAGAACGACTACGCCTCCGTCGTGACGGGGACCCCGCGCCTTGCCAGCCGGGCGCCTCGGCGCCCAGAAAATGTCATTGCATGTAATGAGAACATTAGCCCACATTCTGTGAATCTATTGTTGAGTGCGCCCTTAGCCTCCCAATCCGAAAAAACGCTCAGAGCAGGAATACGGCCAGGAGGACGGCGGCGATGAAAAGAGCGATGATGGCCGATACGATGAGAATCGTCTTCCCCTTGCCGCCGGGGCCGGAATGGATGATTTCCGTGTCTTCCTCTTCCTTGGACGGTCCCGGGGCCCTCTCTTTCTCCTCCATCTGTGCCGCTTTCAGCGCGGCTTCTCTTTGAGCTTCCGGCGTTGCCGACATGCTGCTCACGGACGGCTTTTCACCGATCTCATGAAGGGGGACGGACCGTCCCTCGGGCTCGGCCCTGGCTTTCCCGTCCGTCATCCACATGGCAAGGCTGTCGGCGAATTCAGCGGCCGTCTGATACCGCTGGGCCGGGTCCTTCATTATGGATTTGCGAAGCACTTCCCAGTGAGATCCGTCCAGCTTGACGCCGGAGGACCTTTCGTGGACGGGGATGGGGTCGGCCTTGATGTGCTGCGCGATGTAGTCCATGGGATTGCGGGCCTTGAAGGGCAGCTTGCACGTCAGCATCTCATAGAGAATGATGCCAAGGGAATAAATGTCCGAACGCGGATCGAGCGGATCGCCCTTGGCCTGCTCGGGGCTCATGAATTCCGGGGTCCCGAAGATGGCCCCCTGCTGCGTCAGGACCCTGATGCTCCCCGTTGACGGGTCCGGGTCATTCATTTTCGCGAGCCCGAAGTCCAGCACTTTCGGGAAGTCCTCGAGGCCTCCCTGGCTGGTCAGGACGATGTTTTCGGGCTTCAGGTCGCGGTGGATGATGCCGGTCTTGTGGGCTTCCTCGAGCGCGCCGCACACCTGCATCATGACCCTTGCGGCCCTCGCGGGGCTGAAGGGCCCGTCGGTTTTTTCCACCTGCAGCAGATTGTCGCCGTCGAGAAACTCCATGACGATATATAGGGCGCCCGAATCGAGCTGGCCGAACAGAAAGACCCTGGCCGTGTTGGGATGCGTGAGCTTGCTCATGGCCCGCGCTTCCCGCCTGAAGCGCTGGACGAGATCCTGGCGAGCCGCCAGCCGCGTGTGCAGCACTTTGACGGCAACCATCCTGTCCATGTCCGGCTGCTTCGCCTTGTAGACGGATCCCATACCTCCCCTCCCGATCTCGTCCTCTATCCAGAACTGACCGAGAATGCATTGACCTACGTAGGGATCTACTGCCGGCATCATAAAAATACAAAAATTCTTACGTTGTTTTCAGAAAACAATCACATTTTTATCATAATGGCGCTGATATTACAATGCTTCGAATCATTTTGCCCGCATCGTGAGCCCCTGCGCTTCTTGGTGTGCGGGGCTTCAGCCCCGCAACCCCCGCCCGGGCGGCCCATAAAGGGCCGCACTACTGGATGATCTTGATGTCCGTTACGGTCAGTGATTTGACGGAGCGGAAGCGGTTGGCAAGAATTTCCTGGCTGATAACGTCGGACACTTCGAAGAGTATCTCCCCGAAGAACTTGCTCTCATCCCTTACATCGATCGATACCTTCAGAATATTGCTTTTCACGTCATGGAAAAGATGTGTCAGATCGTGCAGGAGGTTGGGCCGGTCGTGGCCCTCTATTTTTATGAAGACCTTTTTAATGTCCACGTTCTTTTTCCACGATGCCCTGGACAGGTTTGCCGCTCCATACTCCTGCAGCGCGGAGATGCTCCCGCAGTCGCTCCTGTGGATCACCGCGCCTTTGCCCTTGCTCGTTACCGAGACGATGGGAGTCGGCGACTGGGGATGACAGCAGTGGGCGAAATTGACGGGCAGCGGGAACTTGATCTTCTCGATATCCACGTATTCGGAAAACGTGGCTTTCTTCTCCAGGTCCGAGTTGATGGTGGCCTTCAGGAAGTGCTGAAGCTCTGTTTCGCCGCACTCCTTTATGATCTTCCTGGTCTCCTCCAGCGGGATGATGCCCTGTTCGTTCAGAAGCTTGCACAGGCGCTTGCACTCCCTGAAGCCCACGCCCATCACGATATGGGGCACCACGAATTCGTACATCAGCCGGCCCGTGTAGAGGTCTTCCAGGAACTCCCTCCTGTCCGTGTAGCCCATGCCCTGGTAGAGCCCGTCGAACATGGGGGAATCGACCGACACCTTGATGCCGAGCTTTTCCTTGCAGAAAGCCGCGAATTTTTTCGCTTCATCCTCGATTTGCTTCTTTTCCACCTTCTTGAAATGCTTCTTCAGCGCCAGCCGGGACGTTGAATCGCTGACCCAGTTGAACCAGTGGGGCTTGGCCAGTGTCTCCTTGTCGTCCGTGGCGATCCTGACCCGCTGGCCTTTCTTGAGGACCGTGTTGAGCTTTCTCTCCTTGCCGTCGATGACGGCGTGCCTGGCGTGGAGCGCGATTTCGGAGTGAATGTGAAAGGCGAAGTCCAGGGCCGTGCTGCCCTGCGGCAGATGGACCTGCTCGCCCTTTGGCGTGACCACCTCGATCTCGGCGAAATGGAGCTGGGAGGTGATGCGCAAAAGATCCTTGTGCCCGATAACGTCGAAAGACGATACGAGCTCGTCGATCCATTGGACGAGCTCGTCCTGCGTGCTTTCCCGGTTGGTCCTGATGTTCGCGATGAGCCCGAGGTGGTTGCGCGTGTCCATCTCGGGCGTCCGGATGAGAACCTGGAGCCTGTGCAGCTCCGGAACGAGAATATTGGTGTGGAACGACTGGTAGCCGTTGACCTTGGGGTTGTTGATGAAGTCGAAAACAGAGTCGCGAAGATGCGGGAAGAGACGGTGGATCACGCCCACGGTCCTGTAGCAGTCGTCTTCCGTCGGCACGATAAGGGTCAGGTTGAAGGCCGTGATGTTGTGCAGGTTTTCGAGGCCCAGCTTATGATCCCGCAGCTGCGAGTATATCTGGTAGATGCCCTTGTGGTAGAACTTGTCGATGCAGTCCACCCCGGCGTTCTCGAGGCTCATCCTGATCTGCTGGACCACGTTGTTTACCTGGGAGCTGCTCCTCCCCTCAGTGCGCCTCACCCACTTGCTGATCTCGTTGTAGGTCCTGGCGTTCAGGGCCCGCATCAGGTTGTCTTCCATTTCCCTGGCAACCTTGTACAGGCCCAGGCGCTGCGCGATGGGAATATAGAACTGCTGCGTTTCGTAGTCGATTCGCTTCTGCTTTTCCTTGCCGCCCTTGAGCTTGCGGAAGACGTCGATGGACTTGACATTGTCGTGGCGGTCGAAGATCTTGATGATAATGGTCCTGATGTCCTCCCTGGCCGCCGTGGACAGGATCTTTTTCAGGGATTCTATCTGGCTGGAGAAGCGGTCCTGCCCGGTGTTTTTCAGCTTCGTGACGCCTTCCACGATGCTTGCCACCTCGGGCCCGAATTCCTCCGCGAGATTTTGGGTCGTGAGCTTGTTGCCTTCGGCGTCTTCGATGGTGTCGTGCAGGAGGGCGGCGGCAATGGAAACGTCGTCCAGCCAGTAGGAGGAACAGGTCTGCGCGACCGCCAGGGGGTGGATGATGTATTCCTGTCCGTCCTTTCTCTTCTGTCTTTCGTGGATGCGCGAAGCGAATGCAAAAGCATCCTTGATAAGGTTTTCATCCGTCGCAAGGTTGTGGCGGTTCTGGAGCTGGATGATTTCATCCAGTATCCTACCGTGCTTTTTCCTCGCTCCCCCTTTGAAAAGCTGTAGAAAAGCCATGCGACAGTACTCCGGATGCCAGGGAACAAGTTAATTGGCGTGCAAGGTTCCGTCCCCCGTTGTAAAACGCGCTGTATTTATCCTGGCATCTATATTATTATGCATTTTTATACAAATGCAATAAACTGAACAATAATGTAAGGACAGGGGCCGGACCGTGAATCGCATGCGCTCCTGAATGCATGATTCACGGCTCGGCCCCTTCTGATCGATGAAATTTGAAGTAGAGAAAAAAGCCCGTTTAAAGGACCCTGCCGCAGCCCGGGAGGCGCTGGCCGGTCTCGGAAGGTTTGAAGGGGAGTGGGAAAAGGAGGATCGCTATTACCTCCTGCAGCCGAGGGAAAAGGGCGGGATCGACATGAGAGAGGACCCGATTTTCAGGATAAGGCTCGAAAAGGGCCGCTGCCTGCTGGGCGCGAAAAAAAGGTCGTTCCGGGGCAAAACGGAGATCAACGAGGAGGTGGAAATACCTGCCGGGGACCCGGAAGAGACCCTCTGGTTTTTCGAACAGTACCTGGGGCTCGTCCCGTTTGTCACAAAACACAAGAGGACAAGTCTCTTTATCGTCGATGCCATGCACGTGGAGATCAACCTCGTCGAGGGCCTGGGCTGTTTCCTGGAAGTCGAGATTCAGAAAGACAAGCTGGAGGGCGAGGAGGAGGAAAAGGACATCCTTGCCCGCATCCAATCCGTGTTCGACCGCCTCGGCATCGAGGAGGGCGACATCGAGGATCGCACCTACATCGAGCTGCTGATGGAGAAGGACTCGAGCAGGCTGTAGTGCGGGGCTTTATGCCCCGCCGGCTTCAACCTCGCTGCAGGCGGCCCGTAAAGGGCCGC
>JBDRLK010000299.1:0-12143 GCA_043813155.1 Pseudomonadota bacterium
GCGTAGAACGACTACGCCTCCGTCGTGACGGGGACCCCGCGCCTTGCCAGCCGGGCGCCTCGGCGCCCAGAAAATGTCATTGCATGTAATGAGAACATTAGCCCACATTCTGTGAATCTATTGTTGAGTGCGCCCTTAGCCCCGCCTCAGCGGCCTTATAGGCACGCCAAGGGCGTGCAGCTACAGACGATTGAACGCCTTGAACGACAAGGTCGCGATCGTGACGGGCGGTGGGGGGGCGGTTGTTCGATCATTCCTGATTGACGACACCTCTGAGAAAAGTTAAGCTTTATATCATGAATACAATTCTTCACATTGCCCGGATTGCGCTGGCCTGCGCTCTCATGGCTGCCTGCAGTATGCAGCCTGATGAGCCCGGGGCGGCTGAAGAAGTTTTTAACCTGGATCAGGACATCGGCGTTGCCAGGCGCGTCAATGTGCCGACCTTTGCCGAGCCCCGTGTTATCGTCGACCTCGACTGGGGCTCCGGCGGGTGGAAGGTTGGAAGATTCGACGGGGACCAGGCCGCCTCGGCCGGCCCCATGAGCTTTGCCCTTTCCGCTGCCGGCGAAATTTTTCTCCTCGACCAGATCAATGCCGGGATCCTGGTTTTCGCGCCCGACGGCTCGCCGAACCGGAAAATCGCCCTTCCATCGAAAACCTTCCTGGACATCCTGGTGCTCGATAGCGGCGCCATGGTCCTGCTGGACAGGGACGTGCGGGGCGTGATCGTGATCATGGATGAGAGGGGCGCCGTGCTGGGTGAGCACGCCGTGGAGGGCCCCGGGATCGAGCGCGCCGGCCGCGTCACGGCAACCTATGCCCTGGACGACGGCATCTGGCTCGAATACCACCACGAAACCATGGTTCATGTCCTGGACGCAGGCCTTTCTCCCTGCGCCAGGACGATCCTTCCCGGCCTGCCGCACGGCGCCGGCGGCGCCAGGATCCGGCCCGCGCGGATCGAGGCGGGCGGCGCGATCGTCCGGATGGAGGATGCTTCCGGCAGCATCATCCGCGAAAAGAAAATCTATCTCGACCACGGGATCGAAAGGATCGCCTGGACGGACACGGACGGACGCGGCAACATCTACGCCATTCTTCACCTCCTGGAGTATGACGGCAGGGTCCCGCCCTCGGTTGCGCACGAGGAAACCGTGGGCATGGTGTTCGACCGGAACCTGGACCTCCTGGCAAAGATCGTCTCGCCTTACGC
Organism: Pseudomonadota bacterium; assembly: GCA_043813155.1. GTDB lineage: Bacteria > Myxococcota_A > Polyangia > DRWM01 > DRWM01 > JBDRLK01. The sequence goes on from JBDRLK010000299.1 coordinate 1,217, forward strand.
GATCACGGAGTGGTGGCAGTTCAAGGAATTCGAAGTCACGCCCGACGGAAGGATCCTGCAGCTGGCGGTCACGCAGCAGGGCGCGCGGCTCCTGGAATGGGGGGCGTCATGGTAGGAATAACAAAAAGAACACTCCAGGCCTCGCTCTTTGTTTTGCTCACGCTGACCCTGCACCCGCTCGCGGCATGGGCCGATCCGCCGCTCGAAACCAGGGACGACATCATCTGCAGGGCCGAGTCGGGCGACGGGTTTTCCTACTGGTGGGGGGGCGAGTGCTGGTGCTATGACGGGTGCGAGCCCGACACGGCGGCCTGCGACCCGGGGAACTGCGACGGCCACTGCCCGCCTCCCGACTGCGTCCACTACGGCGTTTGGGGGGCTGACTGCAGCGGCTACGTGACCAAGGTCTGGCAGGTATGGAGCCCGAGCCCGCTCAATGACTGCGACGACGTGCATTACCTGGCCTCGGCCTATCATTCATCCGGCGACCACTGGGACTGGATCTCCCGGGACGACCTGGAACGGGCCGACGCCGTGGCGAGCACGGGACATGTAACGCTTTTCCTGGAAAAGGACCCGTCCGGAGACTATACCCTGTGGGAATCGCAGGGGTGCGAGCCGGGCATCGGCCTGTACACGCGGTCGCTGAGCTCGTCCTTCGAAGGCGCAAGGCGCCACAACCTGCTTCCCGACTGCGAGCCGACCGAGGAGATCTGCGACGGCGACGACAATGACTGCAACGGCAGCGTTGACGAGCAGGCCGTGTGCCTCGTGGGCTGGGACCTGGACTCTCCCGGCAGCAGCGACGTGGACGGCGACGGCAGGGCGGACATCTGCGGCCGCTGGGACACGGGCGTGAAATGCTACCTTTCGTCGGGAGACGCGTTCGGCGGCGCCATCGACGGCCCGGAGTGGTCGGACGGCAATGGATGGGACAGGCCGGTTCGCTACGGCACGCTCCGGATGGGCGACATGAACGGAGACGGGTATGACGACGTGTGCGGCCGGTCCACGGACGGCCTCGTCTGCTTTTACTCGGACGGCAGCGGGTTTTCATCGAGCGCCACGGCCGGGCAGTTCAGCGATGCGAGCAACTGGAACAGCCTCAGGTACTGGGCCACCATGCGGATCGCGGACATGAACGGCGACGGCCGCATGGACGTGTGCGGCCTCGGGGAATCGGGGTTCATCTGCGTGCCGTCGCTCGATGACGGCTTCGGCGCGGCCATTGCCGGGCCTGCCATGGACTCCGAAGAGGTGTGGAGCCTGCAGGACCACTATGCCACGATCCGCATGGGAGACGTGAACGCCGACGGCATGGACGATGTGTGCGCCAGGGGCGACACCAGGATGTACTGCTGGCTTTCCGAGGGTGACGGTTTTTCGGACAGCATCTCAGGGCCTGCCATGATGGATGAGGACGGGTGGGACCTGGAGCATCACTGGAGCACGATCAAGCTGGCCGACGTCAACGGCGACCACAGGGCGGACATCTGCGGACGCGGCAGCGACGGCTTTGCCTGCTACCCGTCTGAAGGCGGCGGGTTCGGGGACGCGATCGCCGGGCCCGGGCTGTCCGACGCCGCCGGGTGGACCGACAGGAGCAATTACGGCACCATCAGGATGGGGGATGTCGACGGCGACGGAATGGACGATGTGTGCGCCAGGGACGAGGAAGGCGTGTTCTGCTGGCTGTCGGAGGGCGACGGCTTTTCCGGCGAGATCGGCGGGCCCGCGCTCAGCGACGAGTCGGGGTGGCACGACATCATGCTCTGGAGCACCATCAGGCTCGCGGACATCAACGCGGACGGCAAAGACGACATCTGCGCGCGGCAGCCGGCGGGCATGCGCTGCTGGCTGTCGGAAGGCCACGGGTTCGGCCCGGACATTGCGGGCCCGGAATTCTCCGACGCGTCGGGCTGGTCCTCGCCCTCGCGGTTCACCACCATTCAGCTTTACACGAGCGCGCACCGCTGCGTTCCCGCGCCCGAGGTGTGCGACGGCGAGGACAACAACTGCAACGGCGAGATAGACGAAGGCTGCAACGGCGACGATGAGGACCCGGCCGATGACGCGCCGGATGACGGCGGAAGCCCGGAGCGGGATGCGACAACCTCGGACACGGGCCAGACCGACCCTGACGGCACCCACGCCCTTGGTGGCTCCTGCGGCTGCTCGCTTGTGATGTGATGCCGTCTTGCGTCTATTCGCGCCGTTCGTAGTGTGGGGCTTTAGCCCCGCTGGCTTCAACCTCGTTACAGGCGGCCCATAAAGGGCCGCACTACTCCCCTATCGCAAATTCACAGGCAGGAAAGAAGCACGTCGACGGGCGAGGTGCTGTCCGCCTCGCCGCCGTTGCCCAGCTCTCCGTTGTCCCCCCTGCCCCAGCACTTCACGCCGCCGTAGTCCATGATCGCGCAGGTGTGGAACTGGCCGCCTTCAACAAACACGGGCCTCCCATCATTGCGGTTGATTATTAGTTTCCGGTTTCAGTTTAGCATGGGATTATTAATGTGCAAGATGACGATAAGCCTGAAAACAGTACAATTACTGGATAGGACAAGCATCTACCGGGAAAGCTCCGCGATCGATCAGGGCTCGAGATTGTATCTCCTTTCCCTGAAAACCCTCAAGGCTGACTGTGCCGCGTCCGGGTCGAAAAACGTGCCGGCCCTTTTTTCTATCTCTTCCAGGGCCATGTCAATACCCAGGGCGGGCCGGTAGGGCCGATGGGAAGCCATGGCCTCGATCACGTCGGCAACGCACAGGATTCTTGCTTCCAGCTCTATTTCCCCGCCTTTGAGACCCTGCGGATAGCCCGACCCGTCGAACTTCTCGTGATGCTGATAAACGAACTTCGCTATATCCCAGGGAAAATCGACGCTTTTCAACAAGTCGTATCCCATCCGGCTGTGCTCCTTGATGATCTCGAATTCAATTGTCGAGAGGCGGCCCGGCTTTGACAGGATTTCAGAAGGCACGGAGATTTTACCCAGGTCGTGTATGAGCCCGGCGAAAAACAGCCCCTCCACCCTTTCCTTCGACAAATCCATTTCCCCGGCAATGGCCCTTGCAAGATCGGCCACCCTTCTCTGGTGGCCGGCCGTGTAAGGGTCCCGCACTTCCACGACGCGTGCGATGGTTTCAATGGTGCCCTCCATGGCTTTCCGGAGACGTGCTTCGGACTGCCTTCGCTCGATGATTCCGGCAAGCGCATTGGCTGCCGCAACCAGGAAATCCTCTTCCCTGCTGTCGCGCTGATGACCATCTTTGACATAAGTATTGAGCACGCCTAAAAGATTTTCGGAGCTGATCAAGGGAACGCAGTAGTGTCCGTGAGGGGCGATCCCGTCGTACGAGATATCGTGACGCTCATCCAAGTGGTCGGCAAACTCCACCTGCCTTGTCATGGCAGCCCTGCCGCACAGGCACTTTCCGAAAGGGACGGTTGCGCATTGTTTCAGTATACGCTCATCCAGTCCCCGCTGGGCCTTCAGAACCAGGACGTTTGAACCAGGCTCGACAAGGAACACGGAACCGGTCTCCTCTAAAGACAGCCATGGAACCGAAAGGACCTGGTCGATAAAATACTTCAGAATTTCTTCCAGCGGTATTTTTTCTATAGACAGCCGGAGAATGGAGTTGATCACGTTCTGGACCTGGTAGTTGCGCACGATTTCCTCCTGCGCAAGCTTCCTGTCGGTGATATCAGTGGTCACGTGAAGGAAAACTCTCCCGCCCGCCACTGTCCTGAAGGAGGTCGGGTAGATGCAGCTTCGAAGCCACCTCCCCATTCTTTTTTCGTACAGGTCCTTTTCGACGGGACCATCCACCTCCAGCGCCTCCTCCAGGGGGCACCCGGGATAGGGGCCGTTGCACCCGTGAACCACGGCGGGGCAGTACTTGCCGACGATTGCTTCCGGTTTCAGGTTCAGCGCTTTTTCAACCGCGCTGTTGGCCATTACGATGTAATGATCTTCGTCAACCAGAAAAACATAGAAGGGGAAGGCATCGATGAAATCATTTATGCCGCTTTGAATGGATTCATCGGCAGCCAGGGTCCGGGACCCGGATGCGTTACACGTTTTTTCTCTCTTTTCCGTCATTTTTGCAGTGTATTACTTAAATGAACCTTCTGTAAAGGACTGTAAAAGAATCCAGCACTTTTCACGAGTGATTGCAGGGGCGGGGTTGGTCGGCTTTAAGATCAGCAGGCCGTGTCCCTGCACACGTTGAAGAGGCCCATGGCCGGGCAGCAGTAGGGCTTTTCATCGGGGCATTCTTCTTCATCGCCGCAGACAAGGATGCTGTCGCACACGTCAACGCACTCGGCGCCTATGTTGTCGGGCGGGTCGTGGCAGCAGACCTGTTCGGCCGGGCAGTCGCCGGCCTCGTCGCACCCGAGCACGCCGCCGCCGCACGTGCCGATAGCGACGCACGTGAGGGTCGGCGGACCGGTCGTGAAGCAGCACTCCTGGGTTTCCGAGCATGTTGCGCCTCCGCAGTCGACCTCAGGGGCCGGCAGCTCCTCTTCCTCCAGGATATCCACAACATCCACGCCCGTAGAATCGTCCAACGGCATGTCCTCCGGCATATCCTCGATAATGAGATCGTCCTCGATTGCGTCCGGCGGCGTGTCGGGGATGATTAATTCGTCCTCGATCATGTCCTCTACAGTGCCGTCTTCATCCAGAACATCGCCTGGTCCGGCTTCGTCCTGAACCATGTCCTCCACCGGGTCCTCCTGGGGCGCTTCATCCACGGCGGCATCTTCCTCCCCCGGATCCCCGGGAGCGTCAGGGTCCCCTGTCAGATCGCCGTCCATGCCTTCGCCGTCATCAAGCTCGCCTTCTTCGCCGTCGCCGGCATCGTACTTGACGCCCCCGCTGCAGCCGCATGGCTGCAGCACGAAAGCCGCGGCCGGAAAAAGGATTGTTAAAAATATTCTCATTTTATATTACCCTCCTTTTCGAATATACATGGGGAAATTATAGCACGGCTCGGGCGGGGCTGCTATTGAAATTTTTATAATTCCCCTCCATAATGTCTTGTGAACATGCAAAGACACATAACAGCTCTCACCATCGCCGCTCTCCTCGCTGTTATATTCTTCAGCGGCTGTCAGGGAAGCTCCGAGCAGAAAGCCTCAGAACATGCCGCCGTCTTTCCAGTTCTCGGAACCGTCACGCAGCAGGAGCATGCATGGGGCCGCCCGTCAGCGCCGGCCGGCAGCCCCGAGGTTTTCACCCACAGGGACCAAATCTATGCCAAGCAGCCCCTCAGCTGGAGAAAGCTGAGCCGCGGACCCGACAAATTTTTCGGCCCCGAGCTCTCGCCTGACGGGAAATTCGTGCTCTTTACCGGCCTGTCCACGGGCGTCCACGTGGTCAGGGTGGTGGACGGCCGCGAGATGCTGCGGGACGAAGGCACAAGCCCCTCCTGGTCGCCGGACAGCAGGACCATTGCATACGAAAAAACCGTCGATGACGGCCATGAAATCCTGGAAAGCGACATCTACATGGCGTCCGTGGACGGAACCTTGACCGTCAACCTGACGGCAACCGCCAACCGGATCGAGCGAAAGCCGGTCTTTTCTCCGGACGGAAAGAAGATTTCCTTTGAGCTCAACGGCATGACGTACATTGCGAACCTGGAGTGGGTTGAATGACGCGGGCAGCAACATACCTTGCGGCCATGGCGATCTTTTTCGCGGCCGCCTGCCCGGGCAATTCAGTTGCCCAGCAAAAAATCTGCATCGACCCTGGCCACGGTGGAAGCGACCCCGGGGCCGTGGGCGTTGTGGAGGAGGCTTTCGTCAACCTCGACATCGCTCTTAAGTTTCGCGACCTTCTTCTTGCCGACAACGCCGACACCTCCTGCGGCGGCGATTGGGCCATCCTGATGACGCGGGACACGGACGTGTCCGTCAGCCTGTCCGGCCGATCATCCTATGCCAACTCGAACAATGCCGACAGGTTCATGAGCATCCACAACAACGCGTTCGACGGAAGCGCCCACGGCACGGAGACCTACTCCTACCAGGAGGGCACGACCAGCGCGGACCTGCGCTGCCACATCCAGCCGAAAGTCGTGGAGTACCTTGGCACCTATGACAGGGGATGCAAGACGGCCAACTTCCACGTGATCAGGGAAACCAACATGCCGGCCACGCTGTCCGAGTGCGCCTTCGTGGACCACGCAGGCGACGGGGCAATCCTGAACAACCCGGACATGAGGCAGCAGGCCGCGCGGGCCCACCTTCATGCCCTGCAGGCGCATTACGGGTTCGAGCCCTGCGACCCGGGCGCAGTGGAGCCCTTCCCGCTCATGGAGCTAGACGTGCAGGCTGACGCCATCGATGGCCAGGAGCCTGACTTCTGCACCGCAGGCGACAGCCCGGACATTTTCGACATCACGGCCGGCCAGGCGACATTCTACAGGGTCTATATTACGAACAACGGAACGGACGCTGCCGGAAACGTGAAGCTGGGCATCTTCGTGGAAGAGCCCTACCTCGAAATCACCAACTACACCATCTACGACAACGCGCACAGCGACACGTGCGGCGAGGAATGGTGCGTCAACGATTCCAACGACAATCCCGAAAACCCCGGCCACGACAATCCCGGCTCATCCTTCATCCTGGGCCTGTACTCGATCGCGGTGGGCGAGACAAAGATGATCGAGCTGGAGGTGGAGGCCATGGCCTTCAGCATCCTGGACTCCGACCATCCCGACGTGCGCGCATGGGTCAACCACATCGACGGGTACTATGACAAGGAAGCGTTCGACTCCGGCTTTACCGACTCATGCTCGTGCCAGACCTTCAACGGCGGCGACCTTCGGGCTTACTTCGAATCCGACGTGTTTTCCGAGGAGGTCTGCGACGAAGTGGACAATGACTGCGACGGCGAGGTGGACGAAGAGGCCTGCGTGGAGGGGGAGGATGACCAGGGTGACGAGGAAGCCGCCCCGGAGCCTGTTGCGGATGAGGCGCCGGATGAAGCGCCGGATGAGCCGATGGACGGGGACAGCGGCGACGGCTCGGGCTACACGGCCACGTCCGCGTGCGGCTGCGCGATTGTGAGGTAGCCGCACGCTTTAGCTTGCGTCATGGATAACCTCACAACGCAGGCTAAAGCCTGCGGCTACCGGTACTACTCCTCCGGCGGCTCGTCCACCACGTCGTCGCACTCGTCGCCGATCGTGTCGTCGTCCGTGTCGTCCTGGTCTGGATTGGAAACTGCCGGGCAGTTGTCGCAGGCATCCCCGAAGCCGTCGCCATCCCTCATGACCGTGTCCTCGCAGATAAAGGGAAGCGGCGTTGCGCATGCGCCGTCGTTCCATTCCCCAACGATCTGCTCCTCTCCCACAAGCCCGTTCCAGATCGCCGCGCAGTTTTCCCCTTCCCCCGCATTGTCCGGCTGGTTCTCGGCCCAGTTCGTGTAGTCCGCCTCCTCGCCGTCCACCCAGAGCCACTCGTCCTCGGTCTCGGCATCCGACAGGCCCAGCCAGTGGTTGTGGACGCCCAGCAGGGTGAGATAATCGTTCTCTTCCTCATCCTCGACGATCACGAGACCGGCGCCCAGCTCCTCGCAGAACGCCTCGGCCTCATCCCACGTTGCCGCCCTGTCGCTGCACACGAGGTAGGCATTGTCCACGCCACGCACCGCGATCGCGCAGTACGGCTCGCTGCCGCAGCCCGCCGACCGGACGCATCCGAAATGAAGCGTGTCACTGTTGGCCTGGTCCGGGTTCGCGTCGTCGGGGCAGTTGTCCACGCTGTCCGGGACCTGGTCCCCGTCCTTGTCCCTGAACGCCCCGGGGTCCCAGTTCTCGAGGACAACCGGCTTGTTGTTCCCCTCGATGCTGACGAAAAGATCCGGGTCCCCGTCGCCGTCCATGTCGCCCGCGGCCACGCCCACGTTGACCAGGTCGGCGGGATTGTTCGGTATGCTGGAGGAATAGTCGAAAAGCCTGCCCGTGCCGTCGTTGCGAAAAACCCTCACCTTGCCCGTGACCGTGGCCACGACCACGTCCAAATAATTGTCCAGGTCGAAGTCGGCGATCAGGGCGCAGTAGCCTTTCTCCGCCTCCTCCCTGAAATACAGGCGCGAGTGATCGATGAACTTGCCGCTGCCGTCGTTCAGGAGCAGGCGGTCCTGGCCGTAGGAGGGCTGGAAGATGTCGATGCTCCCGTCCCCGTCCAAATCGCCCATGACGGGTATCCTGCCGTCGGGCGAAGCGATGTTCGGCAGGGAATCGGGGGCCGCGTACATGAACATGCCGCTGCCGTCGTTCAGAAGAAGCCTGTTTTCTTCCGTGATGCCGGAAAAGAAGAGGTCCGCGTCCCCGTCGCCGTCCACGTCCCCGGCCGCCGCGCCGAAGGCCTGGAAATCCCTTTCCGGAAGCCTCGACCCGGCCTCATCCTTGAATTTCGCGCTCCCGTCGTTGATCAGCAGGTCCACGCTCTGGTCCGTGTCGGCCCTGTAGTTGACGACCACGATATCCAGGTCCGCGTCGCCGTCCACGTCCGCGGCAACGGCGCTCGTGCTGGCCTTTTCCGCCTCGGGAAGGTTGGTTTCCGTCCTGTCCCTGAACGAGCCCCCGCCCGTGTTGATAAGAAGCATGTTCTGCGACCCGTTCGCCTCGTTGAAGTAGTTGACAAGGAAAAGATCGATCTTCCCGTCCCCGTTGAAGTCGCCGGTCACGACCTGGTTGGTGAATTTAGGCTCGTCGACGAGCAGTCCGCCCGAAGGGCCGAGCTCGAACGTGCCGTCGCCCCCTCCCAGGTAGAGCCGCGACAGGCCGTTGACGGCCTGGACGATGTCGAGATTTCCGTCCCCGTCTATGTCGGCCATGGCGCTCACGCGCCCTGCAACCGGGCCGGCCGCCGGAAAATTCGCCAGGGTCACGTCAACGAAATGAAGGTCGATGGCCTCGAAGGTGAAGCCGTCCTCGGCAATCGCCGTCTCCCCGCCGGACTGCACCGTAACGTCCACCGGCCCTCCCCTTGGCGCGGGGGGCGTGATAATGCTGATCTCCACTCCGGACGACGATTGGACCTCGACCTCAGTTTCGTCCAGCAGCACGGTGACCTCCGAGCCGAAACCCGTCCCCGTGATCGTGACCTCATCGCCCCCCCGCACGCCGCCGCTCGAGGGAGAGATGGAAAGGATTTCGAGTATCGTGTCCCCGTCTCCGCTCCCGCCCGAGCCGCAGGATGCAGCAAGCAGCAGCGCCGCCGGCAGGAGGCCCGTGAGCGGCCAAGCCGCGTTTTTCCCTGATTTATATTGCCGTGATTTCATGATCCGTCCTCTCGTCAATTTCTTGATCCATTCGTCCGTTTTCCGGGAGGCTGAAGCCTCCCCTACCCCCGCATTCAAGGGACCGCCCTCATGGCTCAACGGAAAGATACAGCCTGGACTCGTCCCCGCCCCCGTTGATGAACACGATATCCAGGTCCCCGTCCCCCTCCGCGTCCAGGACCAGCGCCACAACGCTCCTGTCGCCGTGCATGGGAAGCGCCGGCGTCTTGTCGATGAAATCGCCGGGGTCCCTGTGCAGGTAGAGTCGGTTCTGAGCGCCCCAGTTTGCGATCACGATGTCGGACACCCCGCTCATGTCCATGTCGGCCAGCGCGGCGAACCTGCCGTCCACGCGGTCCACGGGCATGGAGGAAAAAGAGTCGTCGAAAAAGTGGCCGCTCCCGTCGTTGACCAGGAGGCGGTCCTGGCCGTCCGTGGACAGGGCCACGATGTCGACGTCCCCGTCCCCGTCCACGTCTCCCGCCGCAACGTGGGAAACCGGGCCGGGCGGCGAGGGAAGCTCGTCCGCGCCCGCGTAGGTAAACTTGATGGAGCTCGTCGAATCCGGGGCGGTCTCGCCCGACCTGTTGATCAGCACCCTGACGGTGACCCCGTCATCGGCCTGCAGGTGCGACAGCACGAGATCCGGGACCGCGTCGCCGTTCACGTCCGCAGCGGCCAGAGAGGCGACGACCTCGCTTCGCTGCGGAATATCCGCCTGGTCGTCCACTTCGAATTCAGCCGGCGACCCGCTTCCGCGGCCTTCATTGAGATAAACCCTGATCTGGGGAAACTCGTTGTCTTCCGTCACGCTTGCAACGTTGTTCGCGGTCACAACGTCCTGCTTGCCGTCCCCGTCCACGTCGAGCGCCACGGCGGCCGTGCAGTCATCCTCGTCTTCGGGCAGAGCGTCGCGCGTCTTGTTCACGAAATGGGCCGTGCCGTCATTGGCAAAATACTTGTTGGACGCATCGGGGCCGTTGCACACGAAAATGTCGAGATCGCCGTCCCCGTCAAAATCAAAAACCGCCACGGCGCGCGTGTCGTACGTCCAGCCGGGCAGGCGGGAGTCCGGGTCGACCGGGACAGCCTCCTCTTCCTCTACGTCCTCCACGTCCGCGGGAGCGTCCTCCCCGTCGACCGCCGGGTCCTCGTAAACATCTTCGACGCCTGCGTCCTCGTCCTCGCTCGCGTCCGCCTCATCCTCCTCCTGCCCCTCCTGCGTGGAGTCCGTGAAATTTCCCGCCGAGTTGTTAAGAAGCAGCCTGCTCTCTTCGCCGGACACGGCAACGAGGATGTCCGGGTCCGCGTCCATGTCGAAATCCCCGACCACGGCGGCCGCAATGCTCAGCGTCTCCATCCCGGGAAACGCGTGGGGCGGGACCTCCACGAAGCGAAGGTCCAGCGGCTCGAACGCAAAACCCTTTTCCAGGACGTCCTCATCTTCCTCGCCTTCCAGCACGAAAAGATCCACCGCGCCGGCCGTGGCCGGCGGGGTCACGGCCCTGATCTCTTCCCCGGAAACGAGCTCGACCTGCGCCGCGGCCGCGTCGCCGAAAACAACCCTCGTCCCCTCGTCAAAGCCGCGCCCCTTGATAGCGACCTCCTCACCGCCGCGC
>JBDRLK010000300.1:0-10165 GCA_043813155.1 Pseudomonadota bacterium
GCATCGGCCGCCCACGCACTTCGCATCATAAACAGGCGGGTCGGAGCAGGGCACGCAGGCATAGCAGTCATAGGCGCATGGCGGCTCGGGCATGGGGAACTCAAAACCCGTGCCGAGCGCGTGAAGGCAGACGTCGTCGTCCATTTCCGCGCGCGACAGCACATAAGGGCAGGTGTGGCAGCAGCGGTCCTCGTGCAGGGCCACAACGCAGTCCGAGTCGCTGACGCATTGCGGCGGCGTGAGATCCGGCTGAGCCTGGTCCTCGGCCGCATCGACCGCATCGATCACATCGCCAATCACATCGGGCGGCATGTCCACGGCATCCGAGCCCGGGGAATCGTCCGCCGCCGCATCCCCGGATGACCCGTCACCCGTAAGCCGGCTGGATGAATAGCAGGCACCGAGAGCGGCGGCGATCGCGACAGTAAGAAAAACATTTTTTCGTGTCATGGCGATAGTATACGTCACTTTAACTGGAAATCAATCTGGGGAAACGTGGCGCCGTACTCCTCGGTCAGATAGACCTCCATCTCATCCTCTTCGAACAGGTAAAAGCGGAAATAGGCCGTGGAGAACGTGTTGGTGATGTAAAAGGCGCTGTCAATGTCGATGTAGACTTCCGGGTCGCACATGTCGGCAAGCTCCGGGATAAGGCTCGCGACCGGAAGCCTGCAGATGTCGGTGAAGCTCATGTGGCCGGCCTGCGTGATCTCTATTTTCCAGGCATCCTCTTCTATGCCGTCGTAGATGGGCCTGATCTCGGTCTCGAGCGGGGTCCACTCGTCCAGCGTGCCGCCGAAGATCATGACGGGCATGTCAACATCCCCAAGGCCCTCGTCCCCGAACGCGGCATACCCGCCCGGCGCCAGGGCCAGGGCCGCCTTCACGATGGACATGGAATCAGGCCGGCGGATGGTTTCCCCGGCCGGCCAGAAGCTTATGTAGGGGCAGAATATGTCCGACTCCGAGCCCGCGTCGCAGCGCGCGGCGGCCGCGTCCACGTCCACGGACGCGCCGGATATGACGACGGTGGTGTAGCCTCCGAAGGAGTGGCCGGCAATGCCGACCCGCGCGGAGTCCACCTGCAGGTAAAACGGATCCCCCGACGCATAGACGGCCTCCATGATTTTCTCGTACGCAAAGGCTATGTCCTGCGGCCGCTCCAGTGCGATAACGGCCATCTGCTCGTCCGACGGGCTGTCGAACATGGTGTTGCCGGGGTGATTGGGCGCGGCCACGAAAAACCCGTGGCTCGCCAGATGCTCGGTGAGCGAATAGGACTGGAAATTAACGCCCTTGTTGCCGTGTGAAAACAGGATCAGCGGATAGGGCGGCGATGCCGGGTTGACGGCGAGGTCCTCGTAGGCATTGCCTTTCATGAGAAGCAGGTAGGTCGCCGGCGTGGCGCCCGGAGGCGGGTCCACGGCCGGGTACCATATCTTTATCTCGATCGTCTTATCCATCTCGCTGCTGTGGTGGCGCATGGTGCGCACGCCCACGCTGAAGGGGCCCCAGTTTTCAGGCGGGTAGAACACGGCCGGCGTCTCTTCTTCCCCGGCATCTTCCACAATGTCTTCGATTTCAAGAGGCAGGTCGGGCTCCGGGTCGGGGTCGGGCTCGATTTCAGCGGCACCATCATCCTGGGCCGCATCCTCCAGCGGCTCCCCGGCTGCGTCGCCCTCTTCATGCTCCAGGTCACCGGCCTCCGGTGCATCGGCCGCATCGGACGACGAATTCCCGCCGCCGCAGGCCGCCGCAGAAGCTGAAACCACGATTGCAAGAAGGATCGGCCAATGTTTTTTATTTACGATCATGACATTACAACAGGAGGCCAAAGCCTCCCCCTCCCTTTGTTTCTAATCAGGCCTGCCCAGGCTTCGCAGCCACCCGTCCGCGAGATCGGTCGGGTCGAACCCTGTTTCCGCTTCAATGAGATCGAGCATGTCCTGCATGCCCGCGTAGCCGCCAACGTGCGCCTCGAAAAAGAGGCTCAGGACAGAGTCGAGCTCTTCCGCGCCGATCTCGTCGGCCACGGCCCTGTAAAAGTAAGCGCCCTTGATATAGGGGACCCTCGAGAACAGCCCATCGTCGATAATGTCCACAACGCCGCATGAATCGGGCCATGCAATGCCGTCCCTGGAAGTTACGATAAAGTTAAGCTCGGACGCGTAGCCGGCCCAGATCGCTGCTCCATCGTCGGCCCCCACGGCCAGCTCCGTGGCGCGGGCCGTTAGATACGTTGCCGTGCCTTCTGAAAGCACGAAATCCTCCCAGCATGCGATGCGCACGCCGTCCCCGAACCAGCCGTGGGCAGCCTCGTGCGCGTGTATGGAGTCATCGCTCATGCCGGACGCGGATACATGCCAGAAGGGAAGATGCTCCATGCCGCCGATGGCCCCATAGCCCCAGTCGACCTCGACGACGCCCGCCCGGCCGCCGAATGGAAAGGGCCCCACGCTCTTCTCGTACCAGTCGAAAACCGCAACAAGCGTATCGGTTCCGGACAGTGCCTCCTCCGTGCCCGAAGGCGTGTGCCACACGCCGATCTCGGTTCCCGCGTCGGTCGTGCCCAGCTCGATATACTCGAAATTGTCCGTGGCCCAGGCCAGCTGATAGGCCGGCGCCTCTGTGGGGATGGTTTCCGGGTAAACGGTCACCTGGTCCTCGGGCGCATTGATGATTTCGAGATCAAACAGCGAGCCGTCGGCCGGCTCGCTGTGGCACGGGAAGAGGTTGCCACAGTAGTAGGGCCACGTGAGCGTCATGCCGCCATCCATGAGGCCCTCGAACTGTGCCTGGACCGAGAATTCATAGTCGATCTCGAGCTCCACAACTGAGTCGGGCGTCACGGTCACATGCAGCAGGCCGTTGCTGACCGTGTAGCCTGTGGTCCCCCCGGAATCGCGCACCTCGCTGATCACCAGGCCGCCGGCCTCGAAAAACACTTCGCCGGTCCCCGGGGCCTCCACCGAGATCGTGGCCGTTGCCTCGAGCGCCTCCAGGTCGATCAGAAGCGAGGTGCTGATGATGTCGCCGCCCGCAAACGCGAAATGAGGCCCCTCGGGCGCGTCCTCCTCGGACACCACGTCTTCCGGCACCATGTCTTCAGGCGTATCGTCGGCTGCATCCACAGGAGCCTCGTCGGGCGCGTCCATGTCAGCCGGCGCATCGTCGGCCTGCATGTCGGCCGAATCGTCCAGCGCGTCCACGGTGTCCGTCGCGTCCTCATCCCCGTTGCCACCCCCGTCATCGCAGCCTGCAGCCTGCGCAAGGGCAAAGCAGATTACGAGCAGCCACATCTTTTTCATCTTTGTCGCCTCCCTGTCCCCCCTCATGCGGGTAGGGGCGACTTCAGTCGCCCGAAAAAAGCGGGGTGCATTAAGGGAGGCTGAAGCCTCCCCTGCCCCCGTTAAGGAATGTATTCCGATCAATCCAACTGTACCACCGCCACGTTGTCGTATTCAACCTTTCCCGGATAATGGGCGGTCAGCCACACGAGAATCCGCGTGGCGTCCCGGGGCGCGGAAAGCTCGAAGCTCAGAACCTTCCAGTCGAAATCGTTTTCCTCCGCGCTCGAAGTGGCCGGGTTCTTCTCGTCCCCGAAAAACCTGTCGCTCGCGTCGAGCCACTGAACCCCCACGATAAACCAGGCGGCCGGGTTGACGGCATTGCCCATGGAGCGCACGGCCGCGCTGACCCGATAGGTCCGGCCGCCCTCGATGGTGCTGTAGCCGCTCACGGTCTGAATTGCGTAGCAGTCCCACGTGCCCTCCGCGTCCACGACAAGGGAATGGCCCGTGCAGCCCGTCGGCGGATCGCCGATGTAAACGTGCGAATCCGGCGAGCCGGGACACGAATCCGGCATCCCCGGGCTGCGGACCTCCCAGCCCGTGGGAGCCCGCCCGCTCATCCCTTCCTCGAACTGTCCGTGCGCCAGGATATTGCCCTCAGGAGTCTCGCAGAGCTCGATTGGCAGTACGGTGTCATCGGCTTCATCCGCTGGAAGATCTTCGGGCGGCTCCAATGGCAGATCTGCATCAGGGGCATCCGGTGCTTCGCTTTCAGCCGGGATATCGGGCGGGATGTCCGGAGGCGGCGGGTCGGAATCGAAAACATCGAGGAAGTCCATCCCCTCGCTCGAGATATCCACCCGGTCGGCATCCGCGTCCAGAGAGTCGCCGCCCCCCCCGCCGGAACATGACCAGATTATTGCGGCCATGACGGGAAAAACAGGGAAACTGCTGATGTCTGACCATTTCACAGGCATGCTTATTGTCCGCATTGCTTTTTCACGCTCACCTCCGACTCATCGATTCCGGGGAGGGCCTCGACGGCCGTCACGTCGAACACGACCGGCGAAAAATCGGTCGCGCCCGGTGTAATCGAGGTTTCCCCCACGATGGAGGAAACGTCCGCGCCGTAACCCGCCGGGCAGGCGTCGGAAATTCCTCCGCTGTCACCGGTCATCATGAGCCACGCTGAAAAACTCTCTTCGCCGAGAGACAGCGTCCAGCCGCCCGAAAGCCAGCCGCTTTCCCCGGCCTCGAAAAGATAGATGTACGCGCCGTCATACTCCTCGCCGCCGTATGTCTTTTCCCACATCACGCTGCCGTGGCCGTCCGTCCTGAGCAGCCATGCATCCACGTCTCCGGCGCCGAACGAGCTCGTGTTGCCGGCCACAAGAAACCCGTTGTCCGCCGTCTCCACGACGGCCACGCCGTAGTCCTCCGACGGGCCGCCGTAGGTTTTCTGCCACAGGGGGTCGCCGAACCTGTCCAGCTTGAGGACCCACATGTCGCCGCCTCCCTCGCCGAAGGAATACGTGCCTCCAACGAGGACGAAACAGTTGTCCCGCGTGGGCTTGAATGTATTCGGCCAGTCCCCGCCGCTGCCGCCATAGGTCCTCTGGCTGAGAATGTTCCCGTCCCGGTCCAGCCGGAGGACCAGTATGTCGCCCAGGCCCGGGCCCGTGCCGTCGATGAGCGAGTCCGTGTACGCTGCCAGAACCGTCCCGCCCTCCGGCGTCTCATAGATGAACCGGACAAAATCGTCTCTCCCCTCGCCGCCGTAGGTGTTCATCCACACGACGTTCCCCTCACCGTCCAGCCTGAGAACGAAAATATCCTCCTTGCTGTCCTCTTCCAGGGTCTGCGTGTTTCCGGCCACCGCGTATCCTCCGTCCTCAAGCTGCGTAATGGTCCAGGCCCATTCTTCGCCGCTGCCCTTGTAGCGCTTCTGCCACAGGAGGTTCCCGTCCCCATCGATCTCGAAAATCCATATATCACTGTCCACGATATCGGGGCACTCGCACAGGAGCGGGGAGACGGTCCCGGCCACGATGAACCTGTCCCCGGCCGTCTGCCGGATGAAGAAGGCATAGTCCGCTTCCTCGCTGGAAAAGATTTTCTGCCACACGATGTCGCCCTTCTCATCGAGCCTGAAAATGCGCACATCAGCGCTGGTGTCGGCATCGAACGGGGTTCCCGTCACCAGCATGAATCCGCCGTCCGTCAGCTGAGCCATGGAAAACGACCACCCGTTGACCTTTCCATAGGTTTTCAGCCAGCTCGTCCAGAACATGGTGCAGTCGCAATCGCCCCAATCCCCGGAGCTGTCGCACACCTGCTCGCCCGTGTTGCCGTCCGGACACTCGCACTGCCTGGTTTCCCCCGGCAGGCAGCCTTCGCACACGCACTCTCCCCATGTCCCATCGGGAAGGCAATGCTGCGTGCCGTATTTCAACGGGCTGCACCGGCAGACCTTCATGTCCCCGACGCCGCATCCCGAGCTGTCGTCCTCGTTGCACGACGTCAGCGCAAACGTGCAGATGCCAATCAATACAAGACAGCGCATCCCACCTATTATACCCCCTTTCCAGTAAAAAGGGAGGGGGCCGGGCCTTGAATATTGAATTTTAGCCCTGTTTTCTATGAACTTTTTTCATACCCCATGGTCTGACTCAATCCCATGTTTTATGGTATACTGTCGTGAGCTCATGAAACAGGCGAAACAATACGTGCTGTTCGCCTCCCTCCTCGCGCTCGCGGCCCACGCCTGCGGAAACAGGGAAACCGCCGAGCCGGACCAGCCGGCCGCAAGCAGCTCGCCGGGGGTCGCGCCCGAGTCACCCGAACCTTCCGAAAAACCGGCTGCCTTGCCCGATGAAAGGACAGTGTTTTCGATCTTCGCTGCCGGAGACGTTTTTCTTGGCGCCCGCCTGGCCAAGTACCTGAAGATAAAAAAGCTCGGCCTTGAGCACCCCTTTTCCAGGCTCCGGGAGGACATTGAGAAGCACGACATTGCGTTCGCCAATCTCGAGTCAGCCATTTCAACAAGGGGCCGCCATATCTGGAAGAAAAAATACCTTTTCAGGATGACGCCGCAGCAGGCCGAAGGCCTGAAACACTCCGGCCTCGACGTGGTCTCCATTGCCAACAACCACACCACGGATTTCGGTGAAAAAGCCCTTCAGGACACGATCGACGCGCTCGACGCCATGAGCATCGCCCACGTCGGGGCGGGGAAAGACATCCGTGCGGCCGCGCATCCGGCCCTGATTACGATCGGCAGGGTGAACGTCGTTTTTCTTGCCTACAATGCGTTCAGCTCCCCGCTGACCGACGCGACCGAAGACAGTGCCGGCTCGGCTCCCATGGTCCTCGACCGGGTTGTCGAGGACATCAGGAAGCAAAAGACCCCCGGGTCGGTCGTGGTGGTATCCGCTCACTGGGGGGTCCAGCACACCCAGGTCCCGGTGAAGCGGCAGGTCCGCATGGCCCGCGCCATGATCGACGCGGGCGCGGACGTGATCGTCGGCCATCACTCCCACTGCCCCCAGTCCATCGAGGTCTATAAAGGAAAGCCCATCTTCTACTCGCTGGGCAACTTTGTTTTCGGATACCTCAACCCGGACATGAAACAGAACCTTGCCGCGGTCGTGCGGTTCGAGGGCACCGGGATCAGTGCCGCCGAGATCTTCCCGGTGCACGGCTTTCCCCTGATCAACAAGCACAGCCCTTTTCTGCTCAAAGACGAGCAGGCCGGGGAGGCTGTCGCCCAGATCGTGAAAATATCGAAAAAGTTCGGCACAAAGATAGATTTTTCCGGGGACAGGGGAATAATAAAGTTGAAATAGTTGTCATCCCGAAGGCAACGTTCAGAACATAGCCGAGGGACCTACAAACTCAGTCACATGTTCGAGATTGCCACGCCTTTGTCTGGAACGTTGGCTCGCAATGACACACGGGAGGGGGGATTTGGAACGTTGGCAATGACACGGTAGGGGTGAAGGGCCGCCCTGCATTCATATTAACGGCTGATCATGCAACCGCAGCCTTTTTCGACCATCTCGCCGGAGATGTCGCCATCAGCGCCCGATTCGTCGGCAATATCCGCCACATCAGGCTCGTCCGTCTCTTCGATGCAGCAGTTGTCCGAGGTCAGGGGATTGCAGTCATCGTCGATATCGTTGAAGGGAATCTCTTCGGCGCCGGGATTGACGTCCGGGTTCGTGTCATCGCAATCATCGGGACGCGCCCAGCCGTCACCGTCCAGGTCGTCGCTGGACGATAGGAGCATGTTGTCCATGTCCAGTCTTCCCCCGCCGTGATAGACATCCCACCCCGGCGTGTCTTCATCGGGATCGCCCTCCCCGTCCCTTGCCGTGGCCTCCATGACCGCGCCCACCTCCGCCGGCAGCAGCTCCGGCGCCACGGTGAGGAGCAAGGCGGCGGCGCCGCTCACGACGGCCGTTGACATGGACGTGCCGCTCCATGTGACGAACGTTTCATCGAGATCCGCCGACATGATCTCCAGCCCCGGGGCGCTGATATCTATGTGGGGCCCGTAATTGCTGCCCCACGACCCGCCCGTCTCGACCGTGACCCTCTTTCCATCGTGACCCGTCGCCCCGACGGCAATCACGGCCTCGTAGGCCGCGGGATACTTGATGGCGCCCGTGCCGTCGTTCATCATGGCCGCCACGACGACCGCGCCCGCATCCACGGCCGCGTTCACGGCCTCCTCCAGGCCGTCGGACCGGTCGGATCCCCCCAGGCTCATGTTGATCACCCTCGCGTCATGCTCCACGGCCCACTCCAGGCCGCTTATCCACCAGGAGTAATAACCCCAGCTGGATGAATCGAGGACCTTGACGGCCAGTATCTTCGCGCCCCACGACACGCCGGCCATGTCATCGCCGTCGTTTCCCCGGCACGCGATAATCGATGTAATGCAGCTGCCGTGGCCGTTGTCGTCGTTCGGATCGGAGTCTTCATTGACAAAGTCGTACCCTTCCTCGTAGGCCTGCACGAGAGACGGGTTGGACATTCCCAGCCCGGTATCCAGCACGGCCACCCGTATGGGATCTCCCGTGGTGACAGCCCATGCCTCGGGCGCATCCACATCCGTGTCGCCGCTGTTGTCCAGGTACCACTGATCGCCGAAAAGAGGATCGTCCGGCTCGAGCCTGTCAGCCGCCGCTTTGCCGGAGTAATCCGGCTCTGCATAGACAACGCATCCTGGCTGCGAAGCCAGGGTCGCCGCCTCGAGCGGGTCGAGCGCGCCGCCGCCCAGATCGATAATCCACATCTCGTGGTCCATGGCCTTTCCGAGCCTGCCGTCTTTTTCAACGAGGCGGAAAGCCCTGGAAAAGCTCAGCACCGCGGCTACCCGCGAATCAATACACTCGCTTCCCGTTGTCTTCACGATGATTCTCGACGGATGGTAGCGTGGAAGATCGGCGCCCGCATCCATTGCCGGCAGCAGCACGACCCCTGCAGCCGATAAGAAAGCACATAGCCTGTGGTGTATTATCCTCATGACGACTTATGCATTTTCATGATCCCTGTCCCCTGATCCCTTTTCCCAATCTCACCAGAAGCCATCTTATCAAGACCTTTTACACCCAAACACGGGTAGGGGCGGCTTTAGCCGCCCGAGGAGACAATGCTCACGGGAGCCTAAAGGCTCCCCTGCCCGGGCATTTAATAGATAGCTTCTAACCGATGCTGTCAAAAAACGCGTCGAGCCTGGAAAACACCTGGGAATCGTTGAATCCGCCCGGATCGGCATGATCCGCTTCGATGATCAGGCCGGGCCGCCCTGTTTCCTCTGTAACTATCTTCAGGATATCATACTGGCCGAAGGAGTAAGTCTTGCATGAACGGTTCGAGTGCATGATGAACGCGTCGGCGTCATAATGCCGTACCAGGCCGGCCAGCTTGGCCGCCTTGCTCCGCAGGCCCCTGTTGAGAAAAATCGCGGTGTAGAGCTGAGCCATGTCGCGGAAGGTCGCGTTGTCCGGTATCACGTTGTCCGCCCAGGCCGTTGTGTAGGTGTCCGCCACGAGGCAGACCCCTTTTGATTTCAGGTAGCGGGCCAGGGCGCCCATCTTGGGCCAGATGGGTATATTGTCCCAGACCACCCTTTTCTTTTCATTTGGAATGGCGGACACGCCGTCGCGCTGCCTCTTCTTCATTTCCGCAAGCAGCGCCCGGTAATACCTGAGAGCCGTCTGCGTGCCCCTCAGGCTGACGATCGGCATCATGTGAACAAAGGCGTCAAAGCAGGTCATGGGAGAAGGCTTTTCCCTGCAGCAGTCCAGGATTTCCTGCCACAGGGCCATCGTGGCTTTCGAGTTCTCCGTAACGCTCAAGAACTCCTTTTCGTTGAACCGCCTTCCCGTGATCTTCTCGAGCTCCCTGATGGCGTCGTCGAACTGCTCGTGCACGTAGGTAATGGTGTGGTCCGGCGGCGGCTGGCCGGGAGCGATCTCGTCGTTCAAAAACGGCGTGTCGATAAAAACCAGCGGGGCGTCAAAATACTTTCCAAGGGCCTGGTACCACTTCAGGACCGTGCCGCATATGTTGTTGCAGCAGAAAAGGATGTCCGGCTTTGCCAGGCCCCCGACGGGACTGAGGCCGGTTTCCACGGAACCTATGTCGATGTGCCCGTAGGAGCACAGGTCGGGATTCACACCGGTCCTGACCGATGCCTCTTTCAGCTTTCCTCCCATTTTTCTCGCCGCGCAGACCGCGGCGTGGTTTTCCGGGTAGAGCGGAATAATGCCGAAAGGCAGGAGAAGCTCAACCGGCGCGCCGCTCGTGACCCAGGCCACTTTCCAGCCCAGCTTCTTCAGGACCCTGGCCTTGAAGTGGTGAAACCA
>JBDRLK010000301.1:0-9835 GCA_043813155.1 Pseudomonadota bacterium
ATGTACTGCTTTGCTTTTTCCTCGATTGTATTGGTCAGGCTTTCGACGGCGTAGGAGCCTCCGAGGGGGTCGACGAAATCCGCCACGCCGCATTCATGGGCCACGATCTGCTGCGTCCGGAGCGCGACCTTCACGGCTTCCTCCGTAGGCAGGGCCAGGGCCTCATCGTAGGAGTTGGTGTGCAGCGACTGAGTGCCTCCCAGGACCGCAGCGAGCGTCTGAAGCGCGACCCTGACGATGTTGTTGAGCGGCTGCTGGGCGGTCAGGGAGCACCCGG
Source organism: Pseudomonadota bacterium (assembly GCA_043813155.1). GTDB lineage: Bacteria > Myxococcota_A > Polyangia > DRWM01 > DRWM01 > JBDRLK01. The sequence continues at coordinate 278 of JBDRLK010000301.1, forward strand.
CGGTCTGCGTGTGGAACCTGAGCGAGCTGGCCTTGGCCGATTTCACCCCGAATTTTCCCTGCATGATCCTGCACCACAGCCTTCGTGCCGCCCGGAATTTCGCGACCTCCTCCAGGAAATTGTTGTGACCGTTGAAGAAAAAGGACAGCCTCCCGCCGAATTTCTCGACGTCCAGACCCGCGTCGATGGCCGATTTCACGTACTCGACCCCGTCGGTCAGCGTGAAGGCCACTTCCTGGACCGCGTCGCACCCGGCTTCGCGCATGTGGTACCCTGAAATGGAGATGACGTTCCACTGCGGTACGTTTTTCCCGCAGTAACGGAAAAGGTCGGTCACGAGCCTCATGGAGGGCTCCGGCGGATAGATGAACGTCCCCCTGGCGATGTACTCCTTCAGGATATCATTCTGGACCGTGCCGCGAAGCGCGGAGGGCAGGGTGCCTTTTCTTTTCGCCACGGTTATGTACATGGCAAGGATAATGGCGGCAGTGGAGTTGATGGTCATCGACGTGGAAACCTTGTCGAGAGGTATCCGGTCGAACAGGATCTCCATGTCCTCGATCGAATCGATGGCAACACCGACTTTTCCTATTTCCCCCTTCGCCATTTCGTGGTCTGAATCATACCCGATCTGAGTGGGCAGGTCGAAAGCGACGCTGAGCCCGGTTTGACCTTTGTCGAGGAGGAACCTGTAGCGGCGGTTCGTTTCGGCGGCCGAGGCAAAGCCCGCGTACTGGCGCATGGTCCACAGCCTTCCCCGGTACATGTTCATCTGGACGCCGCGCGTAAAGGGCGGGCTCCCGGGCATGCCGATGTCGTTCAGAACATCGCAGTCCGCTATGTCGAAAGGCGTGTAGAGAGGGGCGGCATCAGCTTCCCCCGAGAGGGACGGATGCCTCTTTCTGGGGGGCTGTTTTTCTTCCGTTGTTTTAAGGCTGTCAAGGAATTCCCGGTAGACTTTTTTCAGTTGCGCATTCTCATCTGCCATGACTGCCTTTCTTTTTTTCAAGAATGATGGTTTCAAATGCCTTGGCGAGCGTGCTTTCGATAAGCGCGAGCGTATCCTGCACGTCGGGCGTGTTCTCCCAGTTCCCGGTAGGAACGGAGATTACAGCGCCGACCTGCGCGTTGACGATCACGATGGGGACGATCAGAATCATGGGTCTTGCTTCCATGCGCGCGTCACTGTTGATATCGACTATCACCTGGCTGACATCGTTTTTCATATTTCTTGCCAGCAGGAATTTTCTATCGTCCAGGCATTGCCAGACCTCGGGAAAATCACCCCGGCCTACCGACGTGCTCTCGAGCTTTTCATGCATCGTTTTCGGAACACTCAGCGAAAAACGATAAGGGGTAAGGGAATCCTTTTTCTTTCTCAAGAATACCGTCGGACCGAGCACTGCATCGAGGAACGCAAGGGTCCTGTCGATCACCTTTTCCGTGTCCCGCAGCGTTCCGATGAACCTGACCCATCGATCGACCCTGTTCCGGTCTATTGCTTTATACGAAGGCGCGCCCGTGCTCGGCCGGGGCGGAGGATAGGTTGTTAATTCCTCGCCTTCGGTTCCAGGCGCCTCAGCGCGAACCGGACGTGCAGGGGCGGTCACGAATATCGGGCTGATCGTTTCCGCCACGTGCGAGGATTTTCCGATAATGCGAACCGGGGTGATGGAAACCGCCGCTCTCCTCTCCGCCTCCTGTTTCTTCAGGACTGCCCCATTCTCCTCTTTCTCGCCGGTTTTTTCCTCCGACGCTTCCAACGTTGCGGCATCTTTCCCGGGAGGAGGAGCTTCAGTCCCGGCCGGCGGCAGCGTGACATACTTCGGCTCCGGCTCGGCCGTGACCTCTTCCTGGAGAACGATCGGCGAATCGTCCATGTCGATCGCCTGGGCTTCCTCCCTGCGGGCAGCCGTTTCGTCCTTTTTTGACTCTCCGAAATCTATCTCCACGGCCTCTTGCGGGACGGGGATGGCGACTTTTGTCGGCGTTTTTCTCCTGAACCGCTTGCCGGCGGGCTCTTCTCCGGATTCCTCTTTTTCCGCGGCTTTTGCTTCCGTCGCCCCGGCTTCGGGCGGGGATGACTTTCTCGACAGATCGAAGGGCGCGCCCCAATCACCCATCTCGGGCGGATGCCGCCCCGCCGGAGCCTCTTCGGCCGGCCTTGATTTCTCGGGAACATACACGGCTTCAGGCGGAGGCGGAATTGAAGACGGGCGCTTTCTCGTGACGAGGGGGATGGGCATGTCCGCCTCGGCGTCGTCTCCCCGAGGCGCAGGCGCGTAGGAGATAGTCTCCGTGAGCTCGCTGCCGGATTCCGTGATAACACCGTAATATTTGAGCAGGGCCCAGGAAATGACCGACTCCAGGGCAGCGTGCACGGCGACTTTCCGCTGAACGATAAAGGCTATTTCTTCAATGATCTTTTCGTCCATCGGGTCGGACATGACGACCTTGATTTCCTTGCCGCTGAAGTCAAAGGGCAGAACCCTGAAACGTTCGGCCATTTCCGGGGGAACCATGTTGATGATGCCCATGCGGATATTGGCGATGTCCTTCTGGTCCACGGATGGGACCTTGAAATTCTGCTTGATGAAATTCAGCAGGTCGTCTTCGACGATTGCATTGATCCTCACGAAATTGAGGGGCAGGGTCCCCCCGTGTTTTTTCGTTACCGCATTGGCATTCCTGTACGTGACGTCGGTAATGATCGAGCTGTCAAGCAGTCTTTTGTCCAGTAAGCTCATCAAGCTCCATGGAGGCGGCCGGCGTTTCAGGACGACGCCAGGCTCTTATATTCATCAATCGATCTTAAATAGTGAATCATGCCGGGGTCGAGTTTTTTTGCCCGCGTAAAACACTTGAGCCCGAGGTCTTTTTTCCCCATCCGAACATACGTGCAGCCAAGAAGGATCTGGTAGAAGGGATACTCGGAATCAATCCGCACGGCTTTTGAAAAACATTTTTCCGCTTTGGAGAGCTTCCCCATTCGCAGATACGCGTCGCCCGTGCAGGCCCAGGCTATGCCCATCTCGCCGCCCTCGAGCTTGATCGCTTTGTTGGCGCTTCGAATGCAGGCCTCGTACCTGCCGAGCTCCATGAGAACGATGGCTTTCATGAGCCACGCCGTTGTCGATGAGGGTTGGAGATCCGTGGCGTCGGAGTAGCATGCGAGGGCTTCTTCGTGCCTTTTCAGGGAGAAAAGGCTTTCCCCTTTTTCCAGCATGATATAAGCCGCCTCTTTCCTTGTTTTGAGCACCATGTCAAACGACTTGACGGCTTCTTCATGCTTCCCGCTCCTGGCTAAAATCCTTCCCTTGGTCGTCCAGGCAAGAGGATTGAATTCATCAATGGCCGTGGCCTTATCGCAGCACATGACGGCTTCTTCAAAGGAGCCCGTCTGGCTGAGCGTAATCGCCTTGCCGCTCCACGCGCTTGCGCTTTCAGGGTTCATCCTGAGCGCCCTGTCGTAAAATTCCAGGGCTTCTGAATGGAATCCCAGCCAGCTGTAGGAGGAAGCCTTGTTGATGATATCGCTGACCTCGAGCCGCTCGGCGGCATCCCTGGGCAGCCTCTCGTAAAAGTCCCTTAGAAGAACGGATGAAAGCATATCGCCTATGATATTGAAATCCGGCGGTCTTTTATCCGGGTTTTTTTCCAGGCATTTCAGGATGAGCTCCCTGATGATGGCCGGGATGTTGGGAGCGTGCTCCCAGGGATCCTTTGGCTCGGCCTTTACGTGGCAGTCCATCCAGCCTTCCTCCGTTTTCGCGCGAAAAGGAAACTGCGATGTCATCATCTTGTACATCGTGATACCGAACGAATACACATCGCTTCTCGCATCCTGCTGGAGCTGCGGCCCGAACAGCTCGGGCGCCATGTAGGGCAGGGTGCCGAGCGCCCTGCTTTCTCTCGATATGGATGAATCCCTGTCGCCTTTTCCTTCGCCCGGTATCAGCGTTATGTGAAGCCTGTCCATGGCCTTGGCCAGCCCGAAATCACTGAGCTTCAGGTTTTCCTGTGTGGTGAGGCAGTTCGACGGCTTGATGTCCCTGTGGACGAAACCGCTGAATCTTCGCGACGCGTGGTTCATGGCCCTGCAGATCTGTATTCCGTACTTTACCGCCAGCCGGGCGGGCAGCGGCCCTGACCTGACCATCCTCGAAACGTCAACCCCGGGAACAAACTCGAGAAAGAGGTAGGGCCTTTCATCGATGTGCTCGAGGAAATATGCCTTGACGATATTGGGGTGATTCTCGAGCTCGATCCACATCTTGGCTTCTCTCTCGAATCTTTTCCTGGCCCTGACGTGATTGGCGCACCAGTCCTGCAATGTTTTGGCGGCATAGATATTCCCCGATTCGCGGTCGAGGACGACGAAGACCACGCCCATTCCGCTTTTCCCGGGTCCCCCCCTTGCCTCGAGCACCTTGTATCTTCCAAGGATGCTCTCGCCGATTTCCCAGTTTGGAATTCCCTTGGACTTATCCGGCGAGTAGGTCAGGGAAAGCGAATCGGAATCATCGTCCTCTTCAGAAGCTCCCTGCCATTCCGGCCGCCTCTTGAGCGTCGTTTCTATCCACAGTTTGGTCTGCCAGGGGGGTTCCATTTTCACATACTCGCTTTAAAAGTCATATTTTCTCAAATCTTGAATATAAAATCAACCAGTCATGTTCGATTATCCGGTGAATGGGCTAATACTGGACCCAGATCATTTTCGAGGCTCCCTGCCGCTTGACCTCGAGGATGGGTTTTTTGAGCGAATCGGCGGGCATGGCGAATATCCTGTGCAGGTAAACAACCTTGTCTTTTTCCGTTTTTGAAACGTCTCGCCACATGAAATGATTTTTCGGCATGTTTTTTCTCCGCGCTTCCTTCTCGGCCCCCAGGTATGCCGCGTACGCCCGGCGGAAGTCATCAAGCATTCTAACCGAGTATTCGACCGTTTCCACGCTGCCCTTGACCCTGATGGCGACCTCAACGTAGGTGTAGTTCCGGGGAGCGTCCAGCAGCGTCATCTCGGAATACTTCTTTCCCCTGTCTTCGAAGCTGAAGAGCGCAGGGCCGTACCTGATGGCATCATAGCCGCCCGCCTTCAGTATTTTCCCCTGGAGCAGGTCGGACTCGCCGACATCCTGGTTGACGTACTCGTGAGAGGGCTTCGGGACAAGAGGGGAAAAGGGGAGGGGAGGGACTTCGATTGTTATCTCCCCTTCCTCCGATAACCTGAGCTGGAATGAGACGGACTTGTGGAGGATGTAGACCTTCAGGTATTCCGGGGCATTTTTATGGCCGCGAAGCTCGTCATCTATTTCATTCATCCTTTTTTTTATCTTGATTGCGCTGTGAGGCTCCCCCTCCTGCATGCCGGCAATCTGGCCTGATATGGAGATGAGCTCGTCTCTGAGCTGTTCGACGGGGTCGTCCTGCCTGTTGTCATTTGCGGTCTTCCCGTTTTCCACCCGGGCTTCATCGGATTTCTGCCACACTTCCCACGCAAAGCCCCGATGATTGAAAAGCAGCACGGCCCCCGACATGAAGAGAATGGCGACAAAGGTGCCGGCCGTGAAAAATCCCGCGGCCGTCGGCAGCCTGCCCGGCGGTTTGGCGCTCCGGCGCGTCCTGCTGCGCCCCATGGGCGCCTTTGCCGGCTTGAACACGGGTGACTCGATCTGTATCGCGGCCTTGCGCTTGATCGTTTCCTGCCAGCCGCAGGCCGGGCACAGCCCAGTGCCCGGAGGAATCTTCGAGCCGCATTTTCCGCAAAACATGGTTTTTCACCCGCTGCCGAGGACTATAAAAATTTCTAATGGACAATGAAAGAGGAAATTGTCAATAATCCTTCCTTCGTTTTTCAATTTACATTTTCATTCATTCGGCGGCCCGGAACCCCAGGGCCGCCCTGATTACCTTCTGACCTTTCGCCTGGGCCGCTTGCGCCCTCCACGCGTTTTTCTGACGGGCCCCGGGCCGGCGATCGACGCTTCGTCCCCGGCCATCTTTCCCGAGAGTGACTGCACGAGATCCCTCAGCTGCGCCGCCCGCTCGAAATCGAGATTCTCGGCTGCTCTGAGCATCCGGGCTCTGAGCACATCTATTTTCTGCCCGAGCTCGGCCGCCTCCATTTCATCCAGCTCGCCGGTATCGTCGCCCGGCGCCAGATCGAGATAATCGGAAGTCGGGGACCCGGGTCTCAGGTCCCTGATCGCTTTCTGGATTGTCTGTGGCGTTATGTTGTGCTTCTTGTTGTACTTCGTCTGTATCTTGCGCCTTCTCGTTGTTTCCGCCACGGCAGTCTTGATGGAGTCCGTCTCTGTGTCGGCATAGAGGATGACCTTTCCGTCGATATGGCGCGCCGACCGCCCGAACATCTGGATCAGGGACCGGCCGGAGCGCAGAAATCCCTCCCTGTCCGCATCCAGGATGGCTACCAGGGACCCCTCCGGGAGAGCGCGCCCTTCCCTGAGCAGGTTGATGCCGACGAGGACATCGTATGTCCCGGTCCGCAGGTCCCGGAGAATGTCGACCCTCTCGAGCGTGTCGATGTCCGCGTGCAGGTAGCCTGCCTTGATACCGAGCCCGGTCAGATACTCGGTCAGGTCTTCGGCCATTCTCTTGGTCAGGGTGCAGGCAAGGACCCTCTGGCCATTGTCGACCCTTTCCCTTATCGTCTCCACCAGGTCATCGACCTGGCCGCTCGCCTTTTTTATTTCGATTTGAGGATCGAGCAGCCCCGTGGGGCGGATGATCTGTTCCGCGATTCTTCCCTCTGCTTTTTTGATCTCGTAGTCTGCGGGCGTGGCTGAAACGAAAAGCGTCCTTTTTATCCTCTCGTTGAACTCTTCGAACGTCAGCGGCCTGTTGTCCAGGGCCGAGGGAAGCCGGAACCCGAATTCGACGAGCGTCTGTTTTCTCGACCTGTCTCCCTTGAACATGGCCTGGATCTGCGGAATGGTCTGATGCGATTCGTCGATCACGACCAGGAAGTTGTCGGGAAAGTAATTGAGAAGCGTCGGCGGCGGCTCGCCGCTTTGCCTGCCCGACAGGTGCCGGGAATAGTTTTCGATTCCCGTGCAATACCCCGTGGTCTCCAGCATCTCTATGTCGAAAAGCGTCCGTTCCCTGAGGCGCTGTTTTTCCACGAGCTTGCTCGCGGCGTCCAGCTCCATGAGCCTCTGGTCGAGCTCCTGCTTGATTGTCTCGATAGCCCTGACGAGCGTGTCGCGGGGAGTGACATAATGGCTGCCGGGGTAAAAGACGGCTTTTTCCAGGACCTCCCTCGTCTGGCCCTTGAGCGGGTCTACAACCGATATTTTCGTGACCAGGTCGTCCCACAGCTCGATCCTCACGGCCATGTCGTCTTCCTGGGGAGGAAATACCTCGATCACGTCGCCCCTGACCCTGAACGACCCCCTGTAGAAATCATAGTCGTTGCGATCGTACTGTATTTCGACGAGCCTGGTCAGAAAATCGTCCCGCGAGATGTTTTTTCCCTCCTCGACGGTGACGAGCATCCGGGCGTACGATTCCGCGCTGCCGATTCCGTAGATGCAGGAAACCGAGGCCACGACGATGGTGTCGGGCCGCGTGAGGATCGAGCGCGTGGCCGAGTGACGCATCCTGTCTATTTCATCATTGATGCTCGAGTCTTTTTCGATATAGGTATCCGTTGAGGGGATATAGGCTTCGGGTTGATAGTAATCATAGTAGCTGACAAAATACTCGACCGCGCTGCCGGGGAACAGGGCCTTGAATTCCTGGAACAGCTGCGCCGCCAGCGTCTTGTTGTGGGCGATGACAATGGTGGGGCAGCCCATCCGCTCCACAACGTTCGCGATCGTGAAGGTTTTACCCGAGCCCGTAACACCGAGGAGGACCTGCTGCATGTCCCCGTGCTCGAAATTGTCGACGAGCTTCTCTATGGCCTGAGGCTGATCTCCCGTGGGCTTGAAATCCGAAACGAGCTGGAATTTTTCGTTCATTGTTAATAGTCGTCAGTCGCTGGTCGCAGGTACAGCCTCCGCCGCCTCCAGGAGTCGCCGCTCAACAGTATGAAGACGTCAGATCGTTAGATGCCTCCTGCATTCGGCATTCACACTATTATTTGGTATTCAGCGGCGATTGTAAAGGTTATAACCTGAATTCTCATAAATAAATTTGTATTAATTTTTATGATGATAATTATTCGCATCAATTCGGTAACGACCCTTGTATTTCTTTTGGCAGCGGTTTTCGCGCTTCATGCAGGGACCGTGCTTGCAACCTATTGCATTGTCGCCGCGGACCGGGCGACGGCACAGGTTGGCGGTTCGGGCACCTCGTGGAGGCACGGCACTACCCAAATCATGCAGCGGTTCCTATACTATAACGAAGAGACATCCTTTATTAATTCAGAAACCTTGAATTTTAAATGCGATTCGGGTATTTTCGGGCCCAGCATTAGAGGAAACGGGGGCGCGAAAGGGGCGAAAAATGAAAAGAATCATCATCACGGACTCCGGAATCGAACCGGGCCAGACCCTGGACCTGATCGGTGAAAAGTATCACTACCTTTCCCGGGTGCTTCGATGCCGCAAAGGCGAGAAAATCATGGTCGGCAACGGCCGGGGAAGCTTCTACTTCGGTGAGTTGTCCTACATGGACAGGGACAAGGTCCAGGTCAGCGTGCTGGAGCCCGTCAAGATCGTGTGGGAGGACAGGGTGCCCACATTCCTCATCCAGTCCATGCCCAAGGGCAATAAAATCGAGAGGATCATTCGCGGCGCCACGGAGCTCGGCGTCAGCGAGGTCCATCCCGTAATCTCGAAGAGAACGCTGACCAGGTTCGACGGGAACAAGATTCAGGACAAGAACCAGCGCTTCAAGAGAATCGCCCAGGAGGCTGCCAGGCAGTGCGGAAGGCCCACGCTTCCAGTCGTCGGCGACATCCTGGACTTTCCCGAGGTTGTCGAGCAGTTCGCGGAAAAGCAGGATGTTCTGAAAATAATCTTCTGGGAAGCGGAGGAAAAGCTCGGAATCCATGAAGCGCTCAGGGAAAGCAGCAGCATTTCCAGCGTCGTGCTCGCCATCGGCCCGGAGGGCGGGTGGGCGGAAGACGAGGTGATGCTCGCCAAGAACGCAGGGTTTCATTCCATCAAGTTCGGCCACGGCATCCTCAGGGTCGAGACCGCCGCCATCAGCTTCCTGTCCATGATCAAGTTCTACCTCAACATGACGGAACAGACCTTCTCCTAGACTCAACGGTCATCCCGCGTTGTTCCAACCCCACGTGTGTCATCCCGAGGCAATAATCCAGACAATGCCGAGGGATCCACGAATCCGGTTGGGCGCATGTACGTTTCCGGGGGGAGTATGGGGGCCGGGCCTTGAATCTTGAATTTCATCCATTATTTCTATGAAATTATTTCATAGCGCGAAGAATGAAAAGTTCGCTATGAAATAATTTCATAGAAAAACCCCGAAAAATTCATTATTCACGGCCCGGCCCCTTCGATCCCCCGGAATCGTGCATGAACCGAATCCGGTTTGCATCGTTGACAGTCTTATCATATGATATCC
>JBDRLK010000302.1:0-12381 GCA_043813155.1 Pseudomonadota bacterium
GGATCCCGCCCGCTTGTTAGAATAGCTTGGCACTGAGTCTGGGCTTATCATGTGTAGCATAGGTGGGAGACTTTGAAGCCGGATCGCTAGATTCGGTGGAGCCAACCTTGAAATACCACCCTGGTCAGTTTGGGTGTCTAACCTGGGCCCGTTATCCGGGTCGGGGACATTGCCTGGTGGGCAGTTTGACTGGGGCGGTCGCCTCCCAAACCGCAACGGAGGCGCGCGAAGGTTCCCTCAGACTGATTGGAAACCAGTCGTCGAGTGTAATGGCAAAAGGGAGCTTAACTGCGAGACCGACAGGTCGAGCAGATACGAAAGTAGGCCTTAGTGATCCGGTGGTTCCGTATGGAAGGGCCATCGCTCATCGGACAAAAGGTACGCCAGGGATAACAGGCTAATCCCCCACGAGAGTTCACATCGGCGGGGGGGTTTGGCACCTCGATGTCGGCCCATCGCATCCTGGGGCTGGAGCAGGTCCCAAGGGTTCGGCTGTTCGCCGATTAAAGCGGTACGCGAGCTGGGTTTAGAACGTCGTGAGACAGTATGGAATCGTGCTGTCTAAAAATTTGGCTATATGCTGGAAAGCCTGGTTGAATCCTACGTTACCCGTGATATACTGTAAATCATGGGTGAAAATACGTTGGGTGCAGGTAATCAGCAGGGAAGGCCAGATGAGGCACTAGGCTATTACATTGCAGGATTCGTCGACGGTGAGGGTAGTTTCCATGTTGCGGTCCAGCGCAACCCGACTGTCAGGTTGGGTTGGCAGGTCATTCCGGAATTCCAGGTATCACAGCACTTCGTCAATAGAAAAGTGCTGGAGTTAATTCAGGAAGCAATGCAATGTGGTTACATTAAACCCAATCATTCGAAGAAACCGAACGATGTAACATTGGTTTTCGTCGTGAGGTCGCGAAAGGATCTTCTGAAGCACGTAATACCTTTTTTTAAGCGTTATCAACTGCGCACAGAAAAGCGAACGGATTTCGAGAAGTTCACTTCTATTGTGCATTTGATGGAAGAAGGCAGACATAAAACTCTTGATGGCTTTCAAGAGATTTTAAAGATTGCCTTTTCAATGAACGCTAATGGTATACGCAGGAGATTAAGCCTCACGGAAATCATAGCCTCTCTGGAACCCTCAGAGACTATACGCCAAACATCCTTAATAGCAGAGGATGAAGATATAGTCCGAACTGTGCGGCGACGTACAGAGACAAGTCGAAAGGCTTGTACGCCTCGCAAGAGCGGGGTTAGTAGGACACATGTCCGAAAGTAACAGAATGTCGGTCCCTATCTGCCGTGGGCGCAGGAAACTTGAGGGGAGCTGCCCCTAGTACGAGAGTACCGGGGTGGACGAACCTCTGGTGAGCCGGTTGTTCCGCCAGGAGCATAGCCGGGTAGCTAAGTTCGGAACGGATAACCGCTGAAAGCATCTAAGCGGGAAGCCGGCCTCAAGATAAGGTTTCCCGGGCCGCAAGGCCCCTAAAGGGTCCTCGTAGACTACGAGGTTGATAGGCTGGGTGTGTAAGCGCAGTAATGTGTTGAGCTGACCAGTACTAATAGCCCGTGAGCCTTGACCGTATCCTTCCGACGCACGTCAGAAGTTGTCTCCTTACCTGAAAAACGATTTTACACGTCACCTCGCCGGGCAGGGGGGGCTTCGGCCTCCCGCCGGACAGGGTGATGCAAAAAAATATCCCGGTGATCATAGCGGAGGGGCCACACCCGATCCCATCCCGAACTCGGAAGTTAAGCCCTCCTGCGCCGATGGTACTGCAGGGGGAACTCTGTGGGAGAGTAGGGCGTTGCCGGGATTTTTTTTTCTGCGTATGTATTCTGCGGGATTTTGTGCTAATACAGAAGCATAAAAGCTGCTCAAAGTAACAGGTAATGAAAAATGCCAACAGTGCTCAGGGTCGGTTCGTATCGCTTTTTCTTTTACGCCGGCGACAGGGATGAACCCCCGCACGTACACATTGAAAGAGATGACAGGATTGCGAAGCTCTGGCTCGATCCTGTCAGGTTGCACTATCGGAGGATTCAGCCGGAACGAAATTGGAAAAATCGAGAAAATCATTCATGAAAACCACTCCTTGTTAGTGGAGGAATGGCATGGCTATTTCGGCGATTGAAATCAACATTCCGAATGTCGAGAACGTAGCGGTAACCGAGGATACACTCTGCATCGACCTGAGCGACGGCCGTACGATCAGCGTTCCGCTGGCCTGGTATCCCAGGCTGACCCATGCAACGACAGAAGAGCGCAGCCATTGGAGACTGGTCGGCAAGGGCCATGGAATCCACTGGCAGGACCTGGACGAGGATATCAGCGTCGAGGGTCTGCTGGCCGGGAAACCTTCAGGCGAAAGCCAGGCATCGCTCAGAAAGTGGCTTGCAAAGCGGTCCCAGCGTCAAGCCTGACGCTCATTTTCAGTTAAACCCTTCCGGGTTTAACGTTCCATTGCATGGCTATTTGAATAGATATATAGGAGCATGCGGAAATGAAAGCAGCCAACACCGTGGAGCTTAAAAACAAGACGAACGAGCTTCTGCGCAAAGCCATGAAAGGCGAGCCCGTTGTCATCACCTTCCGGCGGAAGCCCGCCGCAGCCGTCACGGCCCTGGACGAAGAAGAGCTCGAGGATTTCATCATCGAGAACAGCCCGGCTATCCGTAGGAAAATCGCCATGGCCGAAAAGGACATCAAGGCGGGCAGGACCGTTTCGCTCGATGAATACCTTTCGAGACCCGGAAAATGAGCGTGGACAGGTTTCGTATCCTGCAAATTTATAGACAAGATCTCTGCGCTGGCGCCGCACATTGGGGCAGCAGGACGAATAAAATGCGCCGGCGAAGGACGGTCGCGCCCTCTTCGTTTATCGTTCTGCGGCATTTTGCCGTTTTTCCAGGGCCGTGCGGACCAGGCGCTCGACATCGCCGAACGTGAACGGCTTTTTCAGGAAATAGTCGGCGCCTGCATCCCTGAAGTCCGCCTCGGCATCATCACTTCCGCTCATGCCGATGGGAATGATCCCGGGATTCACCCGCCTTGCCGTCTCGATGAGCTCGATGCCGTTTTCGTCCCCAAGGTTCATGTCGCACAGCAGGATCACGATGCCGGGCTCGTTCCCCAGAGCCTCGCGTGCCTCCACGCAGCTTGACGCCGTAATAACGTTCAGCCCGATCCTAGGGCCGTATCGCCGCATGATAAAATGCAGCCACGGCTCGTCATCGACGACGAGCATGGCAAATCGCTCTGTTTCCATTCCTGTTTCGTGTTGATGCACACTCCCATAATACTACCACTGGTTGTATTTATCAACCTGCATTAGATTATTATTGCCGGAACGTGTCCTTTCGGCTGCTGGATAATTGCGCTGAAATTTCGTTTAATCATGGCAATCATCCAAAGCGCGGCGAAGAATCATGACAAAATCGAATAAAGCACGGGAAGAGCTGGGCAGGAGGATAAAAGTTCTCAGGGCGGCATCGAACCTTTCGCAGGCACAGCTGGCCGAGAAGGTCGGCGTCAGCTTTCAGCAGATCCAGAAGTACGAGTCCGGCAGGAGCGAGCTTACGATCTCCCGCCTCCTGAGCATCGCCAAGGCTCTGGACGTGAGCACCGAAGAGATCATTGGGTTCTACCCGTCGTCCGTCAGGGACGGCAAAAAAAAACGAGGACACGGGAAAACCCTTTTTTACGACCTGGACGACGCGGAAGAAAGAATCGCGATCGCCGTTTCCCCCGACGAGATCGAGCTCCTGTCGTCGCTTCGGAAAATCGCCGACAAGACGCTTCACGCCCGCATCCTGGACCTGGTCAAGAGCATATCGCTGCATTTCAAAAAAAAATAAATAACATGGGTCGAAACCGGGCGAACCACGTCTTCGACGTTTGGGCCGCGGTGTCGGCGTCTCTCTCGGTTTTCTTCGTTTCCGCAAGCCGCAGGTATCCCGGCAATTCCTCTGATTTTTTCTTGAAAAATTCAATCTGCTCTTCTACGGAGAGTTCCTTTGTTCTCTCGGAATGCGCGTCTCGAATTTTTCTTACGTGCGTATTCCGACGCAGCCGGACACCCAATCCGGGCGGTCCGTCCATCCGACCGATTATGGCCGTATTGCCGCCTGAATGCCGGACAAGTCCGCTGCTGCCCCGGGGGTTGACCAGCGGCCCGTGAATGTCAGCGGGAAGATCGATCGTGCGGGGACAGCTGCGCTTCGCTTTTGACGATCGCCCGTATGCCCGCCGACAGGTCAGGGAGCTTGTTTGTTATGATGTCCCAGAGGATGTCGATGTCGATTCCGAAGTATTCGTGAGCAAGCACATTTCTGAAGCTTTCGATTTTTCTCCATTCAACATCAGGGTGGCTTTCCTTGATGCTTTCGGGCAGATTTTTCGATGCTTCGCCGATTATTTCAAAATTCCTTACGATAGCGTCGATTTTCATTTCATTGCGGGCCAGAACATCGATGGAGTCGTTGCCGGCGTAATCCAGGATCTTCCGTATCGAGTCCAGGATGTCATTCAGCAGGAGGTTATGATTTCTAGGCATAGACGACTTCTTCCAGTATTTTTTGTTTCAGCTCCGGCCTTAGCGACCTGATCGTGACGAGATCGACGGGCCGCTTGAAAAGGTCTTCCATGAAAAACTTGAGCTCCATGTAGTTGTCAAACGTTTTTCGATCTTTCATGAATTCCACCAGGATGTCGATGTCGCTTTGCTCGTTTTCCTCGCCCCTTGCAAAGGATCCGAAAACGCCGATCCTTTTTACACCGAACTTCCTTGCAATCAGGTCTTTCCTGCTTTTTATCTCTTCTATTGGTTTCATGTCCCTTGTTTTCATTCTTGTTACAAGCGTGCTCCCCTGACGCCAACGAATACCATTATCATACCATTTGCGGAGATTATAACAAGGCTCTGCGCAGGTAAGTAAGATCGATGCGTTGTGTCCACGGAACGAGCCCAGCGGCTCCCAGGTTTCCGTGCTCCATCTTTTTACGACGTACTTCTTCAGGGTCCCCGCGGCGAGGGTCCCGGAGTCATGCGAGAATGCCAGTGTATTCACGGGCATTCCCGGGTCGAGAGTTGCCGCAACCGCGTTGTCGGCAGCGCTGCGCACGATGATCTTCCCGTCGTAGGAGCTGGAGGCCAGGAACCTTCCGTCGGGTGAAAACAGCACGTCAGTCACCCAGTCCGAATGCTCTTTGAGGCAAAGGCGCGTGTCGTCTTCGAGGTTCCAGATTACTATTTCGTTGGAATCGGAGCAGGCGGCCAGAAACCTTCCATCGGGGGAGAAAGAAACTGCCTTGACGTACATGTTCAGCTTCCATTCCTTCACCTTGCTTTTCTTCGCGATATCCCAGAGGATGATCATCTTGTCATCCCCGCCCGAGGCGCCGAGCAAGCCGTCCCCGGAGAACGCCACGGCCGTGACGAAGTCCCTGTGCCCGTCGAGGGTGGCAAGAAGCGCTCTTTTCCGGCTGTCCCATAGCTTCACCGCGCCGTCCTCGCCGCCTGTCAGGATGTATTTGCCGTCAAAAGAAAATTTCAGGGCGCGTATGATTCCCTTGTGCCCCACCATGACGTGAACGGCCTTTTCGTTTCCTGTTTTTTCCGTTGTCAGGCGCCACAGCTTTGCCGTGCCGTCATACGAGGTGGAAAGCAGGAATCGGCTGTCCGGTGAAAAGCGCACGCCGCTTGCTCTTGCCGAGTGGCCCGAAACGGTCTGCAGGAGCGTGCCCGTCCCGCTGCTCCAGACCTTCACGGTGTTGTCCAGGGCCGCGGAGGCGAGCAGGCTTCCATCCGGGGAAAAGTCGACCTCCCAGACGGGGCTTTTATGACCGAACATCGTATGAACAAGCTTTCCCGTTCCCACGTCCCACAGGCGGACCGTTGTATCCTCGGACGCCGTGGCGACCTGCTTTCCATCCGGTGAGAAATCGATCCAGTTGATGTGACCGCCGTGCCCCTCGAGAGCGTGAACGGTCAGCCCCGTCCCGGCGTCGACGAGCAGGGCGTCGGGCGCGTCCCCTGCGACGGCCAAAAGCGTTCCATCAGGAGACGCGACGACCCGTTCGAGAGCCATGGGGAAGCTCATCTCACGCTCGAGGCTTCGTTTGCTCACGTTCCAGAGCCTGGCCTTTCCATCCAGGGAGGAAGAAAGGACAAATCGCCCGTCCCCGCTGAACTCCACGGACCAGACTTCCCCGTCATGCCGGCCGAGAAGGACCGGCCTGCGCTTCCGGTAATCCTCCCACAGGAAAACCTTGCCGTCGCCGCCGCCCGTTGCGAGGCTCTTGCCGTCCGGCGAGAACGCGACCGCAAAAATGCCGCCCGTGTTTCCGGCCGCTGAAAAGGCGAGATCTCCGCTCTCGACATTCCATATACGCAATATGCCGTCTTCGCATCCCGTCGCAACAAGATCGCCGACAGGCGAGAATGCGTCTCCCGCGACCTCCTTTTTGGGGTGCCGCAATGTTCTTTCAAGCTTGAGCAGGGGGTTCGCGGCGACGACGTGAAAAATGCCCAGGGCCGCCGATGTCAAACGCGCTGTCTCGCCTTTTTCGCCGTATGCCGGCCCTGAAAGAAGATCAAGCGCCGCCGCAGCCTGCACGCGCGCCTCCAGGAAGTTCTTGTCCTCCACGAGGCGCCTGGATTTTTCCACGTATGCGGAGGCGAGATTGTACTTCGAGCGCAGGTGCTCCCTTTCGAGCCGCCGGTACGAGAGTGACAGAGCGATCACGCTCACCACCATGAGGGCGACGATGACAAGGGCGGATCCCACGGCGATCCTGTTTTTCTTCACGAAGCGTCTCAGCAGCTCCCACGTGCTGTACTCGTAGGTCCCAACCTTCCGCCCGGCCATGTAGGCTTCGACTTCATTCACAAGGTCCTTCACCGAACGGTACCGCCGCCGCCGCCCGGCGGACAAGGCTTTGTGAGCCACGGCCGCGAGCTCGGGCGGCGAAGCGGGCTCGACCTCCCGGACGGGAACGAGACTGCGCTTGCCCCGGCCGTATGCCTGCACCTTGCCGATCACCTCGAAAGCGTACTCCCCTTCGAAGGGCGGGCGGCCGCACAGGATCTCGTACAGGACCGCGCCCAGTGCGTACACGTCGCTGCGCTCGTCGATTTTTTCAAGGTCTCCCCACGCCTGCTCGGGGGGCATGTACGACGGCGTTCCAAGGGCTTCGTCTGCCACGGTTTTTCCAGCCGCGGCCTCCTTCAGGATGTCCATCTGCCTGAGGAAGCGCTCGTCCTCCACCAGCGGCTTCTCCTTGATCTTCGCAAGGCCCCAGTCGAGGACCACGGTTTCGCCGAACTCCCCTATCATGACGTTGTGCGGCTTGATGTCCCTGTGCAGGATGCCCCGGCTGTGGGCATAGGCCACGGCGTTGCACATGTCCGCGAAGTGGGGCAGCAGCTTCAGGCGCTGCTCGATGCTCCCGCATTCCTCCAGAGCCGCGGCCAGCGTCTTGCCGCGCACCAGCTTCATCGTGTAGTACAACGTCCCGTCCGTCCGGCGTCCGATCTCGTAGACCGGCACGATGGAAGGATGATCGAGCTGACCGGTGACGCGCGCCTCGCGAAGGAACCTCGATTCCACCGCGGCCGTCCTGTCTCCCGGGCGTCCGTGGACGTTTGTAACGTACTCGGCAAGGAGCTCCTTGACGGCAATCTCGCGGCCTATGTGCTCGTCGAACGCGCACATGATGCGCCCCATCCCGCCCCTTGCGTGCTCGTTGAACACGGCGTAGCGGCCAGGCCGCCGTCCCTGCGGCGCTTCATCCACCGGCGGTGCCTTGCCTGCATCCCGGCGGCGCAGCACAGGCCGCGCAGGGCATGGTCTTGCAGGGGAAGGGGCGCCCCGAAAAGCAGCATGATCTCATCGCCCACGAACTTGTCCACGCTCCCGCCGTAGAGGCCGGCGCAGGCCACCATCTCGCAGAAAAAGGAGTTGACCGTCTCGTGGACCCGCTCGGGAGGCATCTCGCTGCTCATCCTCGTGAAGCCCCGCAGGTCGCCGAACAGGATGCTGATCTCCTTTCTGATGGGGCTGAAGAAGTCTGCGTCGGGCGTCTCGTACATGCACGCCAGCACCTCGGGGGTCACGTAGCGGGCGAAGTTGCGCTCCAGCCACTTGATCGCGGTCACGTCCTGCACCACGATGTTGGCCGCGCCGCCCCTCGCCGTGGCGACGATGCGAAGGAAGGGGGCGGTCCTCGGCCTCTCCCTGCCGCCCGGCCCCGGCAGCGCGTCCGGATCGAGGCCGGGGCACTCGCGCTCGACCGCGCACGGCTCCCTCGATCCCCTCGCGGCCTCGATGATCCCCCTGAAGAAGCCGCGGCCGAGCGCGGTCCTGTCGATGGAGGCCAGGACAGCGCCCGCGACCGCGCGCCTGCTCTCCACGCCCAGGAAACGCGCCATGGGCCGGTTGACATAGGAGACCCTTCCCTCGGCGTCCACCGTGAGCACGAGCTCCTCAAGGCCGAGAATCGTGCCGCCCGGCGTCAGTTTTGTCCCGTGCAGCGTCCCGCAAGCACCGCCGCCGGCCGGCGCCTTTTTCAGGCGCTCGATCTCCTCCTCGAGCTCGGCGATGCGGCCCAGGGCCTCCTCCAGGGTTTCAATTTTGTTCCATGATCGCTGCATTTTTCCCGCCTGTCCGTCAGCCGAGCTCAGATGGCCTGCCCCCTGTCAAAAAGTTCCCCGGCAAGTACAGGATCCATTTCCTTGTGCGCCCTTCCTGGCGCTTGCGAAAAAATCGTAAGCGCGCCCTCATGCAAGACCGAGCTTCAAGGCTCGGGAAGGACACAACGTACAGGCATGTCACCATCCTTGCCTCCCCCGAGGACCTCAGCGTTGCCGAAATCGACGATCCACGCGAAACCGGGGATGAAGGTCCCCTCGGTTTCATAGGTCGATGATGACCAGTACCACCAGGCAGGGCCGCAGTATCCTTCAAGAGCTTTATCCCAGTAGCAGCCGCGCGCGCCGGGCCCGCCGCCATCTTCGCATTCGTCGCAGTCGTGGCTGCATGCAGATTCCAGGCACGCGTCCGTTGCCCCGCACGGGCCGCCGTCCTCTGTCGCTGCGCAGCCCCTTATAAGTGTGCGAAGCTCGCTTATGGTCGGAAGTTTCCATTCGTCGTGACCTGCAAGCGAGAGCCCGGCGCAGTACGAGATGGCCGCGTCCCAGGCTAAACCATCGGTCATCGGAGGGTCCTGCCAGAGGTAGCCCGTGGTCGGGTCGCGCCAGCACCCGTTCATCTGCCGGCAGCCGTCGCAGCACTCGCTGACGCCCTCGCACTCGCCCAGGAAAGAGTCCGGGTCCTCGTCATCGCAGTCGTCTCCCCCGCTGCACGCGACCGTGATGTGCCCGTCTCCGTCCTCGTCGGGGTCGTCAAGGCCGTCGCAGTCCATGTCCACGAGGCCCGTGCAGTCGGGATCGGCCCCGGGGTGCACGCCCTCGTTTCCGTCGTCGCAGTCCGTGCCGTCCGCACACTCGAAACCGTCCACGCTCCCGGCATAATGCCCGTCCCCATCGGCGTCAATTGCAGCATGTGTGCATGCGCCGCGAGCCGGGTTGCATATGTCGACCGTGCAGGGGTTTTCATCATCGCAGTCGGCGTTCGAAAAGCACTCAACCTCAACGGCAGCGTCGTCCGAACCCGGATCCGCGGCCGTGTCCGAAGAGTCGGCAGGTTGGTCCGCGGCCGCGTCGTCGGTGCCGCCGTTGTCGGGACCGCAACCAAGTACAAGAATAGCGAGAATCAAGGAAATGCCTTTCATGACTGTCCTCCTCGTTGCTTAAAAACACCTGGAACCGATATCGTCCCAGATCCTGGTAAAGCCGCCTTCGATATGAAGCGTGTCCCCTCCTTCGTTCCTGAAGTTGCCGCAGAAGGTCCCGTGGAGGTGGTCGCCGTCATCCGTGATGTTAACCGTGACGTTAGGGCACGTGTAGCTCTCCGACGTTCCCCCGGTGCCGGTGAGAAGGAGGTACCTTCCGGTCGCCGCGCTTTCGTCCTCCTCGCCTTTCGAGATCCAAGCGATCCAGATTCCCCTCGCCGTCGTGCTCCCGTAGAACGTCATGGTCGATTCCCCCGTGCGGCACGTGCCGACTTCAAGACCGCTTACTTCGAACCTCTCCTCGTCGATGAGCGCCCTGAAGCACTTTGTCTCCGGGTCGTAGCACGGGTTCACATTCGGCGGGGAGCATGTCTCGAGCGGGGGAAGCTCTTCGCGCTGCACGTCCTCGCTCCCGGCGTCGCCCGGGCCGCCGTTGTCGCTGCATGCAGCCGCCATGGCCATGGTCGGCATGAAAAAATAGGTAATCATGACAGATATTTTCATTTCAACCTCATATTCGATAAATCAAGGCACCTGCTCCCGGACCGACTCCCTGATCATCCCGTATATGGAGTCGATGGCATGGGAATAGTCGTCCGAGCACAGGCTTTCCACGAACGCGCTTGCGCCGAGCTGCATCGCCACCTGGACGAACCTTTTGGCCGGGAAAGCCGTTGTAGCGCAATCACCGGCCTCCGGCGGGTCCGGCGGCGTGCATTCGGCGGGATACGTGCAGGAGTACTCGAGGGCCCGGCCGTCCGGCCTCACGACCTCGTTCATGGCATCGTAGTTGAAGCAGCCGTCTATCTCGTCCCCCGTGCCGTTGCACTTGTACCAGGGATCGGGATCGCCCGGCGGCACGCCTGTGATGAGACCCAGAACGAGACCCTCTCCGGCCGGGCGCAGCGCAGAAAACGCTTCGACGTATCGATCTACCGGATAAAGCGTGTAGGGGTGCAGATAACACAACAGTTGAACGGGATATCGCCATTCCTCTGGATTAAAGATGCTTGTTTCCGTTATTGAGCAATCATCTTCATCGGTAAGAAACAGCACGACCAGGATCGAATCATTTCGCAAGAAGCCCTCGTTGACGCCGCCGGGCAGTGAGTGGGACATGAGCGCCTCGTGGGCCGCTTCCAATGGTTGCTCCCATTCACATCCATCCGTGCCGAGCGCCGCGATGCATGCGAAGTCAAGTATGGCCTTCTCTGCCGCTGCCAGGTCGGGATCGGCGCCCGCGGCGACCTCGTAGGACAGGAAGCGCGGGTAGGACGCGCCGCAGCCCGCACCTCTCGGTGTGCTCTGTAAAATCCCGTCGTCCCCCTTCAGTGGGTCGCGCCCGCACGTCGGGATGTCGTATCCGCCGACGCCCATGTCCGTGCTCACCACGCCAAGGTGCAGGCTCCGGACGGGCTCATGGGCCCTCTGCCCTGTTTCCGCCTCGACCGGCGGGTCCACGAAATTGCGGACCAGCGCGGGGAAGGCATCGAGAAACCGCTGCTGCTCCTCGGCCATGCTCCCGGAGTTGTCGATGACGACAAGGATATCGACCGCGAGCAGGACGGACGCGGGCGGCAGGTCGAGAGTGTCGGCTTCTTCCCCGGCATCGCCGGCCCCGCCTTTTCCTGAGCAGCCCCATGATAACGCCAGCAACCCGATGATCAGGACCCCCAATAATCCACGTTTGTTTTTCATGACAGTACCCCCGCTCCAATGCGGCCGTTCGGCTGCGAGTTTTCCCGCTTTAATAGTTCGGCCATATTTTCTTGGTTTTTTTGAAACGGTCCGTGGCAAATGCAAACACCATCAGGGCGATGCCCCCGCCGAGGCCCAGGATGCCGGCCGCGAGCACGGCCGCTCCCTTGCCCGTCTCCTCGCCCTGGCCGGTCACGACGCCTCCGGCAATCGTCAGCGCCACGCCGGAGAGAAGAAGCGGCAGGCCCAGCCCCAACCCGAGAAATACGGAGTAGTCCGAGGTCTCGCGCACCTGCGCAATGTTCGACCAATCTGTCTCGTATGTCAGCGGAAGAAAGAACTCGTAGCTGGAAGAGTACCTGGTGTCGCCGGACACGTAAGAGCTGGACGCGTAGTAAAGCGTTACCTTTCCGGACGTGCTGAGCTTGCCCCAGGAAAACTCCGGTTTTTTATCGAGGCCGAGATCGCCGCTTTCATCGATCAGCACTTTTCCCTCGGGGCTGTCGGGAACGTCCAGGATGATCTCGTTCTTCTCGGTCCGCCGGAGCTTCAGCCTCGCTATGTCGTACGAAAGAAGCTTCTTGTGCTCGTAGAGCTGGACCGACATCCACGGCGGGGCCCTGTCCATCACGGATACCTCCTTTTCGCCCTCCGCAAGAAGGGGAGGGTCCTCCCCTTTCGCGTTTTCGCCCGGCAGGATCGTTACCATGGAAGGGTCCTTGATCTTCGCCGTGTAGCTCGTTTCACAGCCGAGGCAGATGAACGTCAGAATGAAAGCGGCGCCGAAGAACGACGACGGAAAGGATGCTCTTCTCATTGGCTTTCCC
>JBDRLK010000303.1:0-16366 GCA_043813155.1 Pseudomonadota bacterium
GGGGGGGGGGGGTTGGGGCGGGGTCCCCCCCCCCCCCCGGGGGGGGGGGGGTTGGGGGGGGGCTGCCCCCGCCCCTCCCCGGCGGGCGGGGGTGTTGGGCGGCTGACGCCGCCCCTACCCGGCGGGAGGGGGAACAGGCGGGGCTAAAGCCCCGCACTACGGCTTTTTCTGGAGATTCACCTTCCACGGGTGATAGGATTGCCTGCAATGATGAAGAAAGCCGGCGGCATGGCAAAGGGCGGCGGGCGCGAGCTCGAGTCATTCCTGGACGAATACCTGTCCCACATAAAGATAGAAAAGGGACTGAGCGAAAACTCGGTCAAGGCCTACTCCAGGGACATTCTCAGGTTCGGAAAATTCCTGAAGAAAAAAGGCGTCCCCGTTCTGAAAACAGACACGTCCACGATCACCTCCTGCCTCATGGAGCTTTCTTCGGGCAATCTCAGCCCCCGGTCCCAGGCCCGGTTCATCAGCGCGGTCAGGGGTTTTTTTCATTATCTCATCACCGAGAGGTATATCGAAAAGGATCCCACGCAGTCCGTTCTGCTCCCCAGGATGACAAAGCACCTGCCGGGAACGTTGAGCCTCGACGAAATGATGCGGCTTCTGGACACGCCGGACGAGAAAACACCCAAAGGCATGCGTGATGCGGCCATGCTTCACATGCTGTACGCAACCGGCATGAGGGTCTCGGAGCTCGTGAATCTCGAGTACCGGGATTTCAATCCCCAGACCGAAACCGTCGCCCCCCTGGGCAAGGGCGGCAAGAAACGAATCATCCCCGTGGGCCAGGTGGCCGTTGAAAAGCTGGGCCAATACCTGGAGCAGGTCCGGCCCCTCTGGGCAGCGTCCACGGACGCTATCTTCGTCACCCCCAGGGGAAAGGCCATGTCGAGGCAGGGATTCTGGAAGCTCCTTCGCGCCTATGGAAAGGCGGCGGGGATCCAGAAGCCCTTCTCCCCCCACTGGATAAGGCACTCCTTCGCGTCCCACCTGATCGAGCGCGGGGCGGATCTGCGGGCCGTGCAGGCCATGCTTGGCCACGCCGATATCTCCACCACACAGATCTACACGCACCTGAGCATGCGGCTCTTGCGCGAGACAATCGAAAAGCATCATCCTCGCGGATAGCGGCCATTGTTTCAGATGAAAACCGCTTTACATGCTGTATGGCCGGAGTTATTATGACCGTGGAAAAAGCGCAATAAAATACAGTGTTTTAGAGGTGTGACAATGGAAATCTTTATCGACACGGCAAAAATCGAAGAGATCAGGGATGCCAACAGGACGGGAATTATCGACGGTGTTACCACAAACCCGTCACTGATAGCTCAAACAGGAAAAAGCTTCGACCAGGTGGCCAGGGAAATCGTCGAGGAAATCGACGGGCCCATCAGTCTCGAAGCCATCTCATCCGATGCCGGGGGCATGATCAAGGAGGCCAGGGAGCTTCACGCGGTCCATGAAAACGTGGTCGTTAAAATTCCCTGCACGGCAGAAGGGCTCAAAGCGGTCAAGACATGCGCGGCCGAAAACATTCCGACCAACGTGACGCTGATTTTTTCATCCTCCCAGGCCCTGCTCTCCGCGAAAGCGGGCGCGACCTATGTAAGCCCCTTTGTGGGGCGCATCGACGACATTTCCGGCAGCGGCATGGAGCTCGTCGAGCAGATCGTTGTCATGTACGAAAATTACGGCATTGACACCAAGGTCATCGTCGCCTCGATCCGCAATCCCGTGCACTTCGTGGAATCGGCGCTCCTCGGCGCGGACGTCGCGACCGTCCCCTACGACGTCCTCATGAAGCTCCTGAAACACCCCCTCACCGACATCGGCATTGAGAAATTTCTCGCGGATTACGAGAAAATTCCAAAGAAATGAAGCAAACGAAAAATCAGCTGAAAGAAAATGAGAAAGGAACGTCTCTGAGCCTCTGGACGGATCTCTACCAGCTTACGACCGCGGCGGCATACTTCGTCAACAGGGTCAATGTCCGCGCGACCTTCGAGCTCTATGTTCGGCGGCTTCCTCCGGCCGGGAAATACCTGATCGCCGCCGGGCTCCAGCAGGTTGTGGACTACCTCAGGAACCTGAGCTTCACTCACGATGACATTGAGTACTTGAAGCATCTGCCCGACTTTTCCAACATTCCGGACGAATTCTTCGCCTACCTGAAAGAAATGAGATTCTCCGGGGACGTGTGGGCCCTCCCCGAGGGCACGCCCTTTTTCGAGGGGGAGCCCGTTATCAGGATCAGCGCTCCAATCATCGAGGCGCAGATCGTCGAGTCCTATATCCTGAGCGTCACGAATTACCAGATAACGGTCGCCAGCAAGGCCGCGAGAATAGTGGAAGCGGCAAAAGGAAAAAAAGTCGTGGACTTCGGGTTCCGAAGGGCCCCCAGCCCGGAAGCGGCCCATTACGCCACGAGGGCGGCCTACATCGCCGGCGTGGATGCCACGTCGAACCTGGAAGGCGGACGGAGGTACGATATCCCGGTCATCAGCACCATCCCATACTCGTTCGTCCTTGCCTTCAAAACAGAGAAGGACGCACTGACGCAGTACGCAAAAGCGTTTCCCGACGGGGCCCTGGTGCTCATCGACGCGGTCAACCAGGAAGCCGCCTCGAGGGAGGTCATTGCCTGCGGTGAAAAGCTCAGGGGAGTGAAACTATCGGCCCGCAATCTTCTGAAGCTCAGCAGGAGCGTGAGAGAAATCCTGGACGGGGCCAGGCAGGAAGAGACGAAAATTATTGCTTCGGGAGACCTGGACGAGAAAAAGATCGAGAAGCTCGTCGAATCGAGCGCCCCCATCGACTTTTTCGGCGTGGGCGCCAACCTTGTGACGCCCACGGATTCGACCATGGCGGAAGGGATTTATAAGCTCGTCGAGATAGAGGAAAAACGCAAGATCCGGTACCCTGAAAAATTCCTGGCAGGCAAGGAAACCGTACCGGGAAAAAAGCAGATCATCCGGAAGCTCGACAAAAACGGCAGGTATGCCGGTGATTTGATTGCCAAGGCGGGAGAAATCCCGCGGGAAAACGAGGAAGTCTGCCTGAGAAAAGTGATGGAGGAAGGAAAGCTGGTTGCACCGCTTCCACGGCTGAAGGACATACGAAGGTACTGCCTGCAGGAAATGATCAAGCTTCCCCCGGGCGTCAAGAAAATTTCAGGCGCACGAACATACCCCGTAAAAGTGAGCTCAAAGCTCAAGGAGCTCTGCCGCAGGCAGGAAAAAGAGGAGGGGGGCCCTTGACCCCTCTAATCCCCGGCTCCTTGACCCCTTTGCCGGGCGAATACGAGGCATAGCCGAGATTGAATGATCGCGCTGCCCGCTATGCCGTGATCTTCCGGGGGCCTGACTTCTGCTTTCGCATCTTCTTTTCAGACACGAGCCTGTCGGCTTTGGTCATCAGGTCATGAATGGTGCAGGGGAGCTTCGTGTCGTAGAAGATCCCGTCAATGTTCAATGCAAGATCGAAGGGCCGGCTCTGAAGCGCGTTGTGGGTTTCCAGGTTCTGCCTGATGCGCGTGACCATGATCCTGGCGCTGTCCTTTTGCGCCTCCAGGGCCAGGACCACGAACCTGCTGGCGTCGAGGCGGGCGGTGACGTCCGCCTTGCGAAAGGTCCCGTTGATAATGTTGGCGGCCTCGATGATCGCCGCGCTCTTCTCCTTGTCGCCGAACTTCTGGGCAATCCAGCCCAGCTTGTCCACCTCGATGTAGAACAGGATCATGCCCTTCTTCGTCCTGTCGGCGATTTTCAACTGGTGGTTGGCAAGATTGACGAAGCCCTTCATGTTGTTCAGGCCCGTCAGCTCGTCCATGAGAGACATGCTGTGGAGCTCATCCCTGAGCTTCGCGGATTCCGAAATATCCCTGAGCAGCACGAGAACCATGTCCTCATCCAGCCACGTTACCCTTCCCAGGCGCATCTCCGCGGTGCACCTGGCCCCGTCCTTTTTCGTGATGTTTATTTCCGTAACCGAGCCCGTCATTGCGGGAGGGTTGAAGGTCGTACCGACCACATCGGCGGCCGGGCGGCCCCAGAGCTCCTCCAGGGCCGGGTTGACATACCGGACTTTGTTCTTCCCGTCGATGATGAGGATTCCTTCACTGACCTGGGCGAGTATGGAGCGGGTGTTCGTTTCAGTCTTTTCCATCGCTCCCTGCGCCATCTTGCGCGCCGTCACGTCGCGTATGAACCCCATGATGCCCACGGGCCGGTCTTCCGTGTCATGCACCACGGACAGCCTGACCTGGGCCCACACCGAGTCGCCTTTCCTGGTCTTGAACTCGGTTTCCATGACCCTTGAAATTTCCAGCTTTTCCGGCTTGGCCTTTTTCCTGCTTATTTCCTTTTCAAACGTCTTCAGGACTGCCATGACGGAAACAGGGAAAATGCTTTCCTGTATTGTTTCCGCCGTGATTTCCCTGACTTTATACCCAAGCAAATCGGACACATTGGCGCTGACATAGGTGGGGCTCAGATCGTTGTCGAGCATGAAAATGACATCCGCCAGGTTCTCGACCATCATGGCGTAGCGCCGCTGGCTCTCCTGCAGCGCCACCTCCGCCTTCCTTCGCTCGTTGTCCAGAAGCTCCATCTCGTCCGCGTAGCTCTTTTCCAGATCTTTCAGCTCTTTCCTGTGGTCGGCGATCAGCCTGTCCACCTCCGCCTTCCGCGCGGCGTTCAGCTTCTGCATCTCGTTTTTTCGCTTGGCCTCGACCTTATCCAGCTCGGCCTTGTGACCGGCCTCCACGCTCCTGAGCTCCTCCCCGTCCACGGCATCGCAGCGCTCCAGCTCCTCCATGCTCAGGGAAACGCTCCTGGTCAGGTCCGCCAGTTCCCCGATGAGCTGTTTGATGGTTTTCTTGTCACCCTTCATGCAGGCCCTCGCGTCATAGTGTGAAACATGGGCATTTCTCGATCTTCACGTTCGGTTTTTCAGATTACACCAGGAACGGGTGAATTACAATTGCGGAAAAAAGAATGGGTGCGTCCCCCGCTGTTGCAGCCGCAGGCATTAGCCTGCGCAGTCATGTCGGGCCAGGGGCGACTTCAGTCGCCCATGGCTCGGAACGGGAGCCGGCGGCTTCACTCCTCGAGGCTCTTGACCACGACCGTTCTTCTTTCGACCTCCGAGCAGCCGTCGAGAGCGTCGCAGACCCTTGCGCTTATAACGTGCGAGGTGGAGGTGGAGAAGGTATGTTTCAGCGTTATTCGCTTGGACGGCTTGCCGTATGGCGTTACTTCCTCGTAGGCCCCGTCATCGTCCCAGTCCGCCTCGTACCTCACCATGTCATCCTGGGGATCGGAGGACCTGAGCGTCATGAAGACCCTGTCCCCCGACCCGACCCGCTCGGTTTTCGTTGCAAACTCTACGATCTTGGGAGGGCACGTGATCATCTCCAACTTGAACTTCAGCGTCGCCGTGCACAGGCCCTTTACGTCGCAGGCCTTGTACTTTATCCAGACTTCCCCCACCTCCGTGAACTTCTTCTTCCAGACGACGGCCTTGTCCGCCTTGGTCTTCTTTTTGAAATCATTGAACTTGCCGTCGCCGTCCAGGTCCACCATGACGGTGACCTTGTCGTTGTCCGGGTCCGAGACGAGAAAGCTGATCATCACGGCCACCCTGACGCAGCCGCGCGGCTGGTCCGTGTCGATGCCGGGCAGGTTCCCTTCCTTGACCGGGAAATCCACTGTTATGCTCTCGAATTTCGGCGGGTCATTGACTTCCGGCTGGGAAGGGATCTCCACGACGAGCTTCGCGGGCGCGGACATCAGGGCCGCGGCCCCCCTGTTTGCGGCCGCGCCGCCCATGGCGGCGGCGCACACAAGGAAGCAGGCAAGTAAAAAAACTAACGCAAAAGGATTCTTCCATCGGCATATGTTTGACATTCTTTTTCTTATCCTAATAATATCCATATTAGTTTCCATGATATAAAGGACTGGTTTCAGGCCGCGTTATTCATGAGTTATATTATTAAAACCGGCATGATCATGCAAGCCGCAAGGCCAAGTACCGCGCCCCTGCCCGCAATGCTGCTTATGGTATCCCTTGTGCAGCTCATGTCCTGCAGGACCTCGATGGGCAACCAGGACGCGGCCGGCGCGGCCGCCAAGGAGCCCGCCGTCACCATTCTGAAAGACGGCGAGTCGCAGGTCAGGGTGAAAGTGCAGGTCGCAAGAACGCCCGAGGAACGGGCGACCGGCCTCATGTACAGGGACAAGCTCGAGAAGGGAACGGGCATGCTGTTCATCTTCGAGGAGCCCTCGGTCCAGTCCTTCTGGATGAAAAACACGCTCATCCCGCTGGACATGATTTTTATCAGCCACAGCCTGGAAATCATGGGTATCGTGGAAAACGCGCACCCGCTGACGCTCGACCCAAGGCGCGTGGAAGAAAAATCTCAATATGTCCTTGAAGTCAACGGGGGTTTCAGCTCAAAATACGGCATCAGCAAAGGAATGAAAGTGAATTTCATCGGTTTCGAGTATTAACGCGACATCATGGTGCGGGGATTCGGCCCCGCTGCGGCGAAACGGCGAGACAAGGAGGAAAGCATGAGAGCATTATTCATCGCGGCCATGGCGGTTGCCGTCCTCGCGGCTGCTTCAGGCTGCAAGGGAAAGGGCGGCGGGGACGAGGAGGTCCCATTGGAAACAATCATCGAAAAGGAAGAAATCGTGGGGACCGAAAACAAGCCTGAAAAGCCGGACCTGGAAAAAGTGTTTGCCCCGCCCAAATGCGCCGAGCCGGACAGCGAGGACCCCAGGGGGGGAAAATTCCCGCTCGAGGAAGCCCTGGACGGCCTCTCGGGCGAGGGAAACCCCGTGGCGATCATGAAAACCACCCTGGGAACGATAACGTGCGAGCTCTATGCCGACAAGGTCCCGAATACGGTGGCGAATTTCGTCGGGCTTGCCAGGGGCCTCAGGGAATGGTGGAACCCGAAAACCTGCCAGTGGGTGAAAAAGCCCTTCTATGACGGCCTGATCTTCCACAGGGTCATTCCCCAGTTCATGATCCAGGGGGGCTGCCCCCTGAAAAACGGGGAGGGAATGCCGGGATACGCGTTCGAGGACGAGTTTCACAAGGAGCTTCGCCACGACAAGCCCGGAATCCTCTCCATGGCCAACGATGGCCCCGCGACAAACGGGAGCCAGTTCTTCATTCTCGACAAGTGGTCCGAAGAGACCGGACCGCCGACAAGGCTCGATGACAAGCACTCGGTGTTCGGCCTGTGCACCCCCGACGACGTGGTGTTCAAGATCGCCAGGGTGCCCCAGACGGGCAAGCCGCACAATCGCCCGATGGAGGACATCGTCATCAAGAGCATAACCATCAAGAGAAAGGAAAAATATGATGGAAGGGGAAAAAGAAGAATTCGAAGATATCAGTGATGACCTGGAAGAGAAGGACACGGAAAAAGAGCAGGGAGAGGACATAAGCAGGAGCGCGCGGGAAAGAATCACGAAGATCGTCGCGGACAAGCTCCTCCCGGAGGTGATCAGGCGGGGCGTAGAAGCCAGCCTGGAGGCCATCCTGCGGCCGGACAAGGGGCTCAAGAGGATCCTGCCGGACCTGAAAATACGCCACGAGTTCGCCGAGTACATCGTCAAGCAGATCGACGACACCAAGAACCTTGCCCTTCGCGTCATCGCCTCGGAGGTCCGTTCGTTCCTGGAAAACACGAACATCGAGGACGGCCTGCGCAAGGTGCTGACCTCGCTGGCGTTTGAAGTCAAGACGGAAATCAAGTTCGTGTCCACAGACGATGGTATCCCGAGGCCGCAGGTCAAATCCAGGGTAAGGCAGATCAATCCCAATGCCGGGAAAAAGGCATCGAAGAAGAAGAAGACCTCCGCCGCTGCCGAGAAAAAGAAGAAAAAGACGTAGGCACGCTGAGCGCTGTCATGGGCCGGAATACTTCCACCACGCTGCTTTTATCATCCATCGCAGTGATCCTCGCGGGCTGCTGGCTCTCGACTCCGCCGCGGCCGTACAGGGCCGACGCCGGGGAGGTCGACGCGGCTGCCGACACGGCCGTGCCGGACGTCCCGCCGGACATGGAGCCCGAATCCTGGCAGTTCGTGGACAGGGACATTCCGGATCGCAATATCCCCGTCAATCTTCTCTTCGCCGCTGTGCCGTCAGTGGCATGGAACGGCTCCACGGCCGGGCTCGTGTACAGGGGCATGGGAAGCGGCGAGAACACGGAGTACGCCGGCTTCATCCCGCTCGATGCCCGGGGAAACGTGATCGGCGACGAGAAAATACTTGCCGAGTACGGTGTCGTGGGCGGCTTCCCCCTGATAGCGGCAGCCGATGACGGCAATTTTCTTTTCAGCACCCTCATCGAGACGCCTTACGACCACGTCCTCATTGCCAGGGTCTCGCCTGAAGGAGAAATTCTGAACCTTGGAGCCACGCCCGATTACCCGGGGTTCAACAACCCCCTGTCCCCGCCCGTAAGAGCGGGCGATTTTGTTTTCGTGGCAACGGGCGCCCGTGGCACGTACCAGGATGAAATCCACATCTACCGTTTCACCTGGTCCGGCCTGGTCCAGGACAGGGCCGTTATCCTGGGCATGGGGGATTTCGGTGACGGCGACCCGGTTATCCGCAATGCCCCCGACTCATCAAACGTCCTCCTGTTTTTCCGCAATTCGGCCACAAGCATTTCGATCGACGAATACTCGCCGGACCTGGAGCTCGCGGGACTGATGGACCCGATCGAGTTCGACCGGCCCATCTCCAGTTACGCAGCGGCAGCGAACAGCAGCAACTGGTTCCTGTATGCGGCCAACCATGATTATGAAGAGAGCGAGTTGATTCTAAGCTGCCACGCATCGGACGGCGCCTGGGCCACCGGTGGAATGGAAGCAGAGCTCTACGGGTATTTTCTGCGGGCATGCGCTTCGGATTTTCCCTCCTGGGGCGGGACCGTTTCAGTTTATTTCAATGACAGGTGGAGCATCTGGGTGGATATTTATGCCGGCCCGACACCGTCATTCCAGATCGGCGCACGGATTCCCATTAGCGACGATGTCGAGTCACGGCGCATGGACGACATCCCCTGGACCGACATTGCCTGGACGGACAACGGGTTCCTCGTGGTGTGGGACCAGTGGAGGATGGATTACGCCTACTCGGTCTTCTCTTCCTTTATCGCCCTCGAGCCCGAGTATTAAATGCTCTCGAAATCCCGGGGAGGGGAGGCTTTAGCCCTCGGGTAGGGGAGGCTTCAGCCTCCCATCCTCTTCACGGGCGGCTGAAGCCGCCCCTACCCCCGGGATAAGAATCGGGCGGCTGAAGCCGCCCCTACCCGGCTCGGGTAAAAATCACTGTGCCTGCTCGGCCTTGGGCAGGGACTTCCAGAAATTCCTGTTTGCCTCTTCGCCTGAAATGATCTCGTCCTTTTCAATCCGGCCGCTTCCGCACACTTCCTTTCTGACCCCCTCGAAAAACTGGAACGCCGCGGGATTGGCCCACTGAAACCCCTTCATAAGGCCGCACACGACCTCGTTGTCCAGCGTCACGTTCTTTTCCACTTCCACTTCCACGGGCGCCCCCACCGGGAAATCGCGGTACTTGAGCTGGAGCCTCACAACCTTCTTGCCTATGGACAGGATTTTCCCAAGATCGATCCCGGTCTTCACGTCCCAGTACTCGGCGCTCCACTGCTTCTTCGCGTCATGCTCCCCGCGTGCCCTGCCCGCCACGTAGGCGGTCTCGCAGATTCTCTTGCGGTCGAACCCGGCCATCTCCTCGAGCGCCTTTTCCTTGATGTCGGCCAGCTTTTTCTCGATGGCCTGTTTCTTCGCGGCCAGGGCCTCGTCGGGCTCGGCCGAGGCAAGGCCCTCGCCGTAGCCCTTGTTGAAGATTTTTTCTTTCATCTCCGTGTCAATGGTTTCGTCGTAGGACTTGCGCACGTCCGCGGCATAGGTGTCCTCGAGCTCCAGCCGCGTCTTGAGGAAGGAATAGAGGAACGCAACGACGAAGAACGCGGCAAAGACGACCCCGGCGACGAGATGGATATTCTTTCTGGCGGCCTTGTCCATGATGTTCCGTCCTATTCCCCCGTTATCCGCACTTCTTTTTTCTCGACCTCCCAGTTCAGGTTCTGGTCGGTGTTGATCTTTCGAATGCTGCCCAGCACCTCCAGGTAGTGGGCCGACATCTGCCTGCAGTCCCCCCAGAGCTCTTCGGAGATCTCCCTCTGGTAAGGGTCGCCGACGGGAATATTGCCGTGATACAGCTGTATCCTCTCCGTGAGCTTCGTGGAAATCACGCCCTGTTCGCACTTGGGCACCTTGTACTCCCACTTGAACGCCGACTCGTATTCCTTCTCCGCGTCATTGATCCCCTTCATGTAGAACGACATGCATGACTTGATCGCGTTTTCCTCGATCGTCGTGTTCCACACGTACTTGTCCTTCTCCTCGAGCTTCCTCAGGTCTTCCTCGAGCTGCTTCAGCTTGTCCCGCTTGCCCTTGTCGAGCCCCCTGCCATGGGCCTTCGCCAGCCGCTCGTCGTTTTCCATCTTCGCGGCCCGCGCCTCTTTCCGGCCGGCCTCGGCCGGGTCCCTTGCCTCGAACTCTTTCGCGAAATAGCTGCGGCCGAATCGTCCGCCGGCAAAGTTGCCCGCGCACGTGCCCAGTACGACGGCCAGGGCTACCAGGACGGCCGGCTCGATGTACGAGCCGATTCCCGGCTTTTTCGGCGGCGTTTCTGTTGATTGTTCCATGCTCATTTCCGTTATCCGGCGCGCCGAGGGCGCGCAGCTACAAGCGTTATCCGGCGCGCCGAGGGCGCGCAGCTACAAGCGTTATCCGGCGCGCCGAGGGCGCGCAGCACCATTCATGCTTCCTCCGTTGCTTTTTTTAACACGCGACTCAGCTCCTCAAGCCTGTAGGGCTTGACGAGAACGTCGATAAACCCGTGTTTCGCGTAATCAGCCATGACCGGGTCGTTCGAGTAGCCGCTCGACACCACGGCCCTGACGCGGGGATTGATCGCCTTGAGCTTCTCAACGGCATCTTTGCCCCCCATCCTGCCCGGCACGGTCAGATCCATGATCACAATGTCAAAGCACCGCCCCGACTTCATGGCCTCCTCGTACAGCTCGATGGCTTCGTCCCCGTCCCCGGCCAGCTTTGTTTCATAGCCCAGATGCCTGAGCATCTTGCGGGCAGCCTTGCAGACGATCTCCTCGTCGTCCATGAGAAGGACCCTGCCCTGGCCGCTTTGCGGCTCCATCAGCTCCAGCTCGAGGGAGGAGATTCTCTCGCCGCCGGCCGGAAGATAAATGTGAAACGTGGTTCCTTTCCCGACAACCGACGTGACATCGATATATCCGCCGTGCTTTTTCACGATCGAATAGGTCGACGTGAGGCCGAGGCCGCTCCCCTCCTGCTTGGTCGTGAAAAAGGGATCGAATATTTTCGGTATGTTCTGCCCGGGAATGCCGATGCCGTGGTCCTCTATGGACAGCTTGACATAGGCGCCCTCCTCCATGGGCAGGACGTCCTCAGGCCCCACATCGACATTCCGCGCCTCTATCCTGATAACACCCCCATTCGACATGGCCTGCATGGAATTGATGACCATGTTGCTGATGACCTGGCTTATCTGTCCCTTGTCGATCCGGGCTGTCCAGATGTCCGCGGGAAAGGAGAAATCGCAGCTTATGCCCGAGCCCCTCAGCGTGAAATCCACTGTTTCCCGAACCAAGTCGGTAATGGATGCCGTCTTTTTAATGGGCACGCCGCCCCTGGAAAAGGTCAGAAGCTGCTGGGTCAAGTCCTTGGCCTGGAACGTGGCCGTCTCGGCCTCGTCCAGGACATCGAGCATGTCCATGCCCGCGCGGGCGTACATCTTGGCAATGGAAATGTTGCCCGCAATGGCGGTCAGGATATTGTTGAAATCATGGGCAATGCCGCCGGCCAGGATGCTGATGGATTCCAGCTTGGCCGCCTTGAGAAGCTCGGCCTCCATCCTCTCCTTTTCCAGGATCTCGCTCTGGAGCTGCACGTTGACCGCCGTGACCTCGGCCGTGCGCTCGCGCACGAGCTCCTCCAGGCGTTTCCGGTGTTTCTCCAGCTCCTCCTCGGCCCGCTTTCTCTCCGTGATGTCCCTGGCAATGTCAACGGTTGCCATAAGTTCCCCGTCTTCAAACAGCGGGGTCACTGTTATCTCGAGCCATTTTCTTGTTCCGTCCTTTAAGGTGACCTCGTATTCCTGCTGCGGGAGAATCCCGCCGCTCTTGAGCGCCTCCCTGTTTGAGGATGCGCGATGAATGGCGTCCGGTGTTATCAGCTTGAGATCGGAGAGCCTCTTTCCTATCAGCTCCTCCGGTTTGTATCCAAGGACCTTCTCCGCTGACGGCGATACAGTGATAAATTTAAACTCTTTGTCCAACGAAAAGATCACGTCCAAAATATTGTCAAAGTGAAGGCGGTACTTCTCCTCGAGCCGCAGCCGCTCCTCTTCCGATGCCTCCAGCGCCTCGCGAAGCTCGGCCTCCGTCATTTCCTCAGATCCTCTTTTCGGGCCTTTGTCCGGCATTCCGCTTCCCCGTTATCGTGCGCCCATTATTATATCAGGTTTGCGCCCAGGAAAAAGGGCTCAGGAACCTTTCCCCGTGATTTTCTTGTATTTCCCGGTCAGCCAGCTTGCGAGGTCGGACTTGTAGTATTTGGATATGCTCTTTTCCGACGGCCCGCCCGGGAGGATAGTCCGGGCCTCATCCGTACCCAGGTCGGTCACGAACCTGTAGGAAGGGCAGAACGTTGTGTCGCGGTCCGCGTCGCGGTAAACGCTCCCCTGCCGCACCGTGGACGAGCCGCCGGGCACGGCAAACGGGCCCTTGTCCACGCCGAGGAATTTCGGAAGCTTGCCGCCGTAGAAGATATTGACCATCGTCATCCTGTTCAGCTCGCCCCAGGCAGGAGGCGGCCCGGCCTCGAGCCCGGAGAACGCCTCCTTCAGGATGTCGTCGCGTTTCCCGCCATCGAACCAGATGGAATCCTCGCTCAAGAGCACCTTGTCGGCATACACCTCCAGGTTGAGAAAAGCGGACGTCTCTTCCCTCAGGTGCTCGAGCATCTGCTCCGGAATCGAGCCGCTGCCCCTGCAGAAAACAGCAAAAAGCGCCTTTTCGTACAAGGCCTCGAAGAGCGACGCGGCCCGGGACTGCGGGTCGTATTCGAAATTCCAGTCTTTGAGCAGCGCGGCCTGCTCCCCTTCGGGCATGACATCCAGGAAGAGCGGGACGAACCGCTGCGCCTTGAGGGAATAAATGTCGAGCTGGATGGCCTGCATGTCCTCGCAGCCGAGCTTGTCCTTTTTACCGAGGATCTGCTTGATGCGATCGCCGCGGTAATCCGTCATGGGCAGGTTCTGGACGCGCGTGCCGCCCAGCGCGGACAGGTCCTGGTTCGCTGTCGAGAAGAAGCCCTCGGCAGGGTTGACGACTTCCGGAAGATCGTCCTGGGAAACCCAGCCCTGCCAGTCGTTGGCGCTGTCCGTGCCGTCCACGGGGTAAAGGCCGCTCCAGCCTTCCCTGCGTTTCGGGAAAAGCCCGGCCATCCGGTAGCCTATGTTGCCGTCCCGGTCAGCGAAGACCCAGTTGAGGGAAGGGTAGTGAAAGCCCTGAACCGCCTTGAGCCCGTCCTCCACGCTTTTTCCGAAGTTGATGTCGAGCATGGCCCCCATGATGTCGGCAAAGCTCTTGTGAAATCCCGCCCAGGCAAGACAAAGGTACTTTCCCTCTTTGTGCGGGTCGCCTTCGAGAAGACCGTGCTCGTTTTTGTACACCGTGACCTCTTCGGTCCCGCCTCCCCTTCGCGTTATGGTTTCCTTGATGACCTCGAAATCCTTCCATTCGCCGTCGCGCTTGTACTTGCCGTCCCTGCACTCCTCCACGAAAAAGTCCGTGGTGTCGGCTTCCGTGTAGGTGATCCCCCAGGCCAGGGAGCTGTTGCGGCCGATGACCACCGCAGGAAGGCCGGGCACGGTCACGCCCATGAGGTAATCGTCCCCCATCTGCGCGATGACCTCGTACCACACGGGCGGGAGGCGGTTGACCTCGAGGTGCGGGTCATTGGCCAGGATAGGAGACCCGCTTTCGGTCTTCGAGCCGGACACGGCCCAGTTGTTGGAAGCTGACAGGCCGCCCGCCTTTTTACCGGCGGCAATCGCCTCCGGGATGAGGCGACCTACCATTGTAATCTGTTTCATGAGGTCGAAATCACACCCCTCGAGGTGAGGGTCGAGCAGGGCGGCCAGCTTTTCGCCGCTCGTTCCCGCGCGCACGAGCTCGATGATGGCCTTTTCAGCGTTGACCTGGCCGGAGACAAGGCCGACCCACGCCATCATCCGCACCAGCAGGACCATGTCTTCGGGCTTCCAGGGCTCCCAGCGGTACTTCCACACCCTGAACGGCATGGGCTTGCGCCTCGTCGCCATGGTGCTGTTCACGCCTTCGCAGTACGCCTCGATGATTTTGCGCTCCCGCTCGCCCAGCATCTTGATTTCCTCTGCCGCGCCGCGCTGCAGCCCGAGCCAGCGGAAAAACCTGTCTATCTTGAGAAGCGGCTCTTCGTCGGCCAGGCACAGCGTTGTGCGGCCCTGGCCGATAATGCGCATCATGGCCATCTGAGCCGCCCGGTCCGTGGCATGGGCCGCCCCGAGCTCGCGCACAACGTCTTCGTACTTATCGCCCTTCAGGCGCGGCGTCCCTGCTTCATTCCTAATCATAGCTCCTCCCTTGAAGGGGCCGGGCCGGGGATATTTAATTTTTGCAGGGGGAACTATGAAAAGTTTTCATAGAAAACAGGGGTAAAATTCAAGATTCAAGGCCCGGCCCCCTTGAAAGATATCTTGTTTCTTATTAGTATCAACTTCACTCAAATTTCACAAGCACAACGACACAACGAACAAGAGTAAACAACCTGGAGGTCCCATGACCACAAAGAGAGTCGGAATTTGCGCGGTCGCGCAAACAACCTATGAGAGAGACAAGCGGAACCAGCGTTTCCAGGGCATGGCCCTGGACGTGCTGGAATCCCTGCTGGAACAGACGGGGCTGGACTTTTCCGAGGACGGCGGCATCGATTGTTCGATCAGCTGTTCCGACGACGTGTTCGATGCGCGCACTATCTCGGACAACGCCATGACCGACGTTCTCGGCGCCCATTTTCGAAGCGAGGAAAAAGTCGCGCAGGAAGGGGCGCAGGCCGTGTACTACGGCCTGGCCGCGATCCTGTCCGGCCACGCGGACGTGGTTCTCGTGCTGGGCCACTGCAAGGAATCGCAGGGCCAGAGCAGGAACCAGGTCACGCACCTTGCCTTTGACCCGTTCTACACGCGGCCCGTGGGCCTGGACTTCTGCGCGGCCGCGGCCCTGCAGGCCCAGGCTTACATGGCACAATCGTATGTCACGGACAGGCACCTGGCCTCGGTGGTGGTCAGGGCAAGGGAGCAGGCATCGAAAAACCCGACCACGACGGGACTCGAGCGCATGAGTGTCGATGACGTGCTCGGCTCGCCCATGCTGGCCGACCCTATCCGGCAATTGCACGCCTATCCCGTGTCCGACGGCGCCGTGGGCATGATCCTGGCGACCGAGGAAAGGGCGAAGAAGATCGCGGATACGCCGGTGTGGATCACGGGGACCGGCAACTGCATGGACAACTTTTTCCTTGGCGACAGAGATCTGGCCGACAACTTCGCGCTGAAAAAGGCGGCCGGGCGCGCCTATGCCAGGGCCGGCATCAGGAACCCGAGAGAGAGCTTCGACGTTGTCGAGATATCCGACCAGTACGCCTATCAGCAGCCCATGTGGATGGAAGGCCTGGGGCTCGTTGATGAAGGAAAAGGCGGAAAATGGATCGACGAGGGCGGGCCGGACAAGAGCCGCGTCAATGTATCGGGCGGGATGCTCGGCGGGAATCCGCTTCTCCTGGGCGGGCTTGTCAGAACGGCCGAAGCAGCGCTCCAGCTCATGGGCAAGGCCGGAGACCGCCAGGTGCCGGACGCAAAAACCGCGCTGGCCCACGGGGTCATGGGCCCGGCCGGACAATTCCATTCGATCGTTATTCTGAGCAGAGATTAAGGAGACTGCGCCATGCAAAAAAGAAAAAGGAACAGGAATGTCGCGATCGCGGGCGTGGGACAGACCGTTTACTCGAGCCACCGCGAGGACGTGAACCAGCCCGAGATGATAAGCGAGGCGGTCCGCGAAGCGCTGGGCGACGCCGGTCTGACCATGGACGACATTGAATGCGTGGTGCACGGAAACATGGAGCTTTTCGAGATGGTGCACCAGCCCGACCTGTGGCACGTGCTG
>JBDRLK010000304.1:0-11315 GCA_043813155.1 Pseudomonadota bacterium
CCGGCCGCCGCGCCCGGCGCGGCAAGGATGAGCGCTGCAAGGCAGATGTGGGCAACCGCGCGCATCAGATGTATATTACCCGCAAAACGAAAAAATTCCATGCGCAGGGAGGTTATATTTCCTGCCGGACCGGGGTGGGGGCGACTTCAGTCGCCCGTAAAACCGTATCATTTTCAGGTCCTCAGTTGCAGGCAACGGGGCTGGGGTAGCCCTGGAAAAAAGCGGTGATCTGGCCGCTCAGGTCCCAGCCCCAGCATCTGGCGCCGCCCGTGTCGAGACGCGCGCAGGCGTGGAACTCACCGGCGGAAACAGCGGAAACGCCGGAGGTCATGCCGAACACATAGACGGCCGTTGTTTTCATTGTAAACGTCGAGTCTCCGAGCTCCCCCTGCTCATTCATTCCCCAGCATTTCACGCCGCCGCTCGCAAGGAGCGCGCAGGTGAAGTATCCTCCGCCGTCGATGTCGACCGCGTTGGTCAGGTCCAGGACACTGACCGGCGTGGGGTTCGGATCGTTGGAGTATTCCCCGTTGCCCGGTGCGCCCTGGTAATTATTTCCCCAGCATTTAGGTGAGTTAAACACCTGGAAGATATCTAAATCAGAAGGTGGGCCGCCACGACGACGAGGATGGGGATGCTCAGGTTGTCGTCGATGCGGTAGCTCAGAAGCTCGGTGGCCGCGCCGATGGCCGACACGGTTAAGGAAGCGAGAAGCGTCAAGGGCAGGGTCAAATGCGGCGCCTTGAGCAGCAGAAAAACCGTGGTCACCACAAAGGCGACCGCGAAGAACGACGCCGTGCCCACCCAGCTCTTGTTTCGAATGAGCTTCTTCCTTCCCCACAGCTTGCCCGCGACCGTGGCAGCCGGGTCGGCGAAGGCAAGGATCAGGACGGCCAGCTGCACGGGCGCCTGGGGAAAGAGGATCGCCACAAAGGTCATGGACAGCAGGTAATAACTGGACGAGTTGATCCGGTGCCGCTCGGAGGGCCGGGCGAAGGAAGAAAACACCCTGTCCACGAGCATGCCGTTGAGCCGCGGCGAGAGCCGGCGCGCGATCTCCAGGGAGAAGAAGACGACATTGAGCGCAAAGAGGATGATGAGGGCCTGGGTGTAGGTGATTACGAATTCGTACATGAGCACGGCAAAGAGGCCCATGCCTGCATGGAACGCGTTGCGCGCGTAGTTGACGGGCGTCAACTGGTCCACGAGGCTCGGCCTCACGAGCCCGGCCGCTTCCATGTCCCTGAGGTGCAGCCGCAGCTCCTCGTAGCTTCGCGCCAGCGACTGGTACAGCGCCTGGAGCCTCTGGACTTCCGGGTGGCTCGTGAGCTCGCGCGAGTAGTCGCGCAGCGTGTCCGCGATCTGCTTGAGCGATCTGCTCGAAGCTTTCTGCCGGTCCGCAATGGCCCGGCGGGTGTCCGAGATGCGCTGCGCCAGCTCTTCGCAGCCCCTGCAGATGGAATGCGACCAGGATTCGTCGGCAGGCCTGGGACGCTGGAGTCTCAGCACCAACGGACGAAGATCGACCATGATGTCTTTCAGCCTGCTGCCGAGCGTGGTGTCCCGGGCTAGAGCGGCTCCCATGTTTTCTCCTGTTGCGGCGCTATCCGCCTGCCGGAAAATCGGGAGCCTGAAGGCTCCCCTACCCCGGGTACTGATAAGATAACCATTAAAAGATACATGACGATATCATTGCCTGTCAAGAAAAAGGACCGAAGAAGGTGCATGGACGATTCACGGTCTGACCCCCTTCGACTCCTTGAAGGCTTCCTCGAAATCCTCCACTTCAATGACATGGCGCCCGGCGGTTGACTGGCGGCTGAGCTCGGCTATGATCTTTTCAGCCTTCTGTTGTTGCCCTTCCATCAGCAGGATCCTGGCTTCCAGCAGCCTGGCCATGGGGCGCAGCGGCGCCGGCAGCTTTTTCCTGTCCACCCGGCTCAGCGTGTCCGCGGCGGCTGAAATCTTGTTCTCCTCTGCCTGGATTTCCGCGAGCGTGAGCAGCCTCACGGGCCTGTCCTTTTCCTCGTCCCATTGAATTTTCTTGAATTTTTCCATGGCGCCTTCAATTCTCTTTTCGTCTTCGAGAAGGAGGTGCATGAAATAATAGGCCAGGTGGGGCAGGTGGATCTTTTTCACGGCGTCGCTTTTCATCACGCGCTCGGCTTCCCTGTCGTAGCCGGTGTGGAAGCAGGCCTCGGCATAGCCGGCGGCCGTGGCCATGTCGGGCAGCGGGCCCGAGGCGTCGAGAGAAGCGCTGAAGGCAAAACGCGCCGATTCCCAGTTGAAAAGAAAGGCATGGCACCGGCCGAGAAGCTTCTTCATGTCCCCCGGCGGCCCGAAGGCGCGCATGAAAAGGTGCTTCCTGTACCAGGCCAGGGCTTCCTTGGATTTGCCCTTGAGGTGAAGGATGCTGAGCTGTTTTTCAAATTCGGCCAGCCGCTTTTTCGCGAGCGCCGGGAGCACGAGGTAGTAAACAATGAGGGCCGCTATGAAAACGATGAGGATGGACCAGTGAGAGAGGATGCCTTTCCACCTGAGGAAGAAGAGAATGACCAGCGCGAGAAGAACGATAAGGTTGCGCGGGTGGAAGATGACGGATTTGCCTTTTGCTGTTGCGCCTGCCATTGTGCTTTCAATATTTAAAGAACGAACCCCCGATGAACTCCCTGATGATAGAGTTGTGCGGCACCCTGTCCGGGAAAATCGGAACGAGAAGGTTGAGGAACTTGAGCAGCCTGTAGGCCTCCATGAACGAGGGGCTGTCCTTGGGCACCTCGAGCAGGAACTTCTCGGCGTACATCTTCAGCACGCACAGCTCGTAGGGCAGGGCCGAGTTGAACATCACGTCGGCCTCGTGCTGGAACGGGAAGAGGTTGCGCGCTTCGCCCCGCTTCACGCTGGGCCACTTTTCGATGGTGTAGTCCGCGCTGTAGCCCCTGTAGAGCCTGTCGCGCACGATCCTGCGAATGAACCGCACGTCCGTCGTGGAAATCCGGTTCACGTCGTCGAGGCTCAGCTGGCTCAGGGCGCTGACGTAAATCTTGAACTTGTCGGCATCGGGAACGTCCGCGGTCAGCTTCTCGTTCAGGCCGTGAATCCCCTCCATGACGATGACGTCGTTGCCCTGGAGCCTGATGCGCTTCCATTTGTCCTCGGCCACGCGCTCGCCTTTTTCAAAGCTGTAGCGCGGGCTCAGGATGTCCTTGCCCTCCAGCAGCTCCATGAGGTGCATGTTGAGCAGGGGAAGGTCGATGGCGTGCACCGATTCGAAGTCGTACTCGCCCCTCTCGTCCCTGGGCGTCTTGTCCCTGTTGACGTAGTAGTCGTCGATGCTGATCGTGACCGGGTTTTTGCCCGCCACCTTGAGCTGGACGCCGAGCCTCTTGGAAAATGTCGTCTTCCCCGACGAGGATGGACCCGCGATCAGGATGAGCCTGGCGTTCTTTTTCTCCACGGCCATGTCGGCGATGCTCGCGACCTTTTTCTCGTGCAGGCCCTCGACGACCCTGATGAGCTCGTCTATGCCGCCGCTGAGCACGTGGTCGTTGAGCTGCCCGATGTTGGAAACGGCGACGATCTTGTTCCACTCCGAGGTTTCCATGTACACGTCGAAAAGCTGCTTGACCACCTCCTGCCTGCCCGTGGGGTTCTTTCCCTTCTTTCCCTCGGGAAACTGGAGGATGATGCCGGGCGGGTACAGGCGCAGCGAAAAATAGGGCGTGCAGCCGGTGGACGGGGCCACGGGGCCGTGGTAGATGTCGAAGTAGTCGCCGAGCCTCACGAGCTTGATGGTCTCGTGCCACCAGGTGCGCAGGAGCTGCAGGCGGTTTTTCATCGCCGCTTCCTTGAACTCCTCCATGGCATGCCTGACGCCCCACCGCTCCAGGGTAACGGGCAGGTCCTGTGTCACCAGGTCCCGCATCTTGCGCTCGAGGGCCGCCATGGTCTGCTCCGAAAGCGGGGGGTCGCCCTTCCACAGGTAGAAATACCCGCCCGCCAGGCTCTGGCCCACGATCAGCCGAAGGTCCGGATAGAGGACCCTGCAGGCTGCCTGGAGAAGGATGGTCAGGCTCCTGCGGTAAACCCGCCGGCCTTCAGGCTCCCAGGCGAAAACGGGCTTGATGTCGGCGCCCTCGTAGACATAGGAGGCGAGGGTCATGAGCCTGTTGTCCACCATGGCGGCAATGGGGGCCTCCCATCCGCAGCCGCATTTTTCCCGCGAGGAGGCGAGGGTGTGGAGGGTCGTGGACTCGGGGACCTCCAGGCATTCCTCCCTGTATCTCACGGCGGCTTTTTTCAATGGGTCGAAAGTTGAAACGCGTTCCATGGATACTCACTTATTCATTGTGATCAATTCCCATTGCCGGCCGGCGGCGCGAAGCCGCCCCTCACTGCACCGGGGTAGGGGAGCCTTCAGGCTCCCGAGCGTGCTTTCGGCGCGTCGAGGGCGCGCAGTCGGTCGGGCGGCAATGCCGCCCCTGCCCACATTTTGGAAATACAAGGCACTCTCAAGGCGGCTTCTAGTATTTCTTGGCTGGAATAGCTATCGTGGTGTCGTCATCCAGGCCCAGCACCTTGAACGTTTTCATGAGGTCCCTTTTGCCCTTGACCTGGAGCGGCTGCATCGTCTCGCTGCTCACGCAGTGCGAGACGAGAACGTGGGTCGATTCGGCGATAATGACCTCCATGGGCTTTGCAATGTCGCACAGCCGCGAAGCAACGTTGACGGTGTCGCCGATAACGGTGTACTCCATCTTTTTCGTGCTTCCCATGTACCCCGCAATGACTTCCCCCGAGCAGATGCCGATGCCCACGTGCAGCGGGAAAAGGCCGGTGGCCGATCTCTCCCTGTTCATTTCATCCAGCTCGAGCTGCATTTCCCATGCCGTGATCACGGCCTGCGCCGCGTGCTGATCCTGGGCCACCGGAGCGCCCCAGATGGCCATGATCTCGTCGCCGATGAACTTGTCGAGCGTTCCCTCGTGCTTGAATATTATTTCCACCATTCTCTCGAAGTAGTCATTGAGCAGGTCGACGACCTGGCGCGGAGGCGTCGATTCCGTGAGGGGTGTGAATCCCCGGATGTCCGCGAAGAGAACGGTGACGCTCGTCTTCTGCCCGCCTTTCGCGACCTCCAGGTTGCCGGACAGGAGCTGTTCGACGAGGTTCGGCGACAGGAGGCGCGAGAACTTTTCCCTCATGACGGCCTCCTCCTCGAGCTTCTTGGCCATCTGGATGTTCGTGATGAACGTGGCCGCCTGGGTGGCGATGGTGGAGAAGATCTGCAGATCCTTTTCCGTGAACGCCCCTGTGGCCACCCTGCTGTCCAGGTACATCATTCCCAGAAGCTCGCCGTAGCGCATGATCGGCACGGCCATGGACGAGCGGATGCCTTCCATCATGATGCTCTTGGAGGTCTTGAACCGGGAATCGACCATGGCGTCCGAGGAGAGCACGGCTTTCTTGTCCGAGATGACCGCGTTGATGATCGTGCTCGAAAGCCTGATCTGGTCGGCTTCCATGTCGCCCTTGGTCTTGATCACCTTGGGCCGCAGCACGCCGTCATCGTCGAGAAGAAGGATCGCGCCCCTGTCGGCCTTCAGGTGGTTGAACGCCTCGGTGAGGATCCTGTGAAGAAGCCGGTCGAGGTCCATTTCCGCGCCGATGGCCTTCTGCAGTTCGTAGGCGACCCTGAGCTTTTCGTAGTCGCGCCTGAGAGAGTTCGGGTCCTCGATGGACGCCTCGGACATGAAACGGTCCTGGGCGCTGGCGTCGAAGCGGCTGTGGATGTAGCTTTCCGATGCCTCGTCCCCGACCGTGACCTCCGGCTGCTCTTTTTGCTGAGCTTCTTCTTCGTAGAAAATGATCTTGGTGCTGCCGAGCATGATTGTGTCGAGATGCTCGAGCGCGCACTCGGAGATCCTCTCGTTTCTCATGTAGGTGCCGTTCAGGCTTCCCATGTCGCGTATGTGGAACTTGCTGTCTTTCTTGAAAATAACCGCGTGCTCTTTGGATACGATTCTGTCGAGCAGCTGAATTTCATTTCCCGGCTGGCGGCCGATGCGCATGTACTCACCGAGGGGGTAATCCCTGGTGCCGTGAATTGAAATAACCTGTACTTTTGCCATTTCTTTGGTGTAAAACAGTATCTGTGATAAGGTTTTAATTAAACCAATATTCCCAATTAAATCAATATGAAATAGAAAAATTTTT
Organism: Pseudomonadota bacterium; assembly: GCA_043813155.1. Lineage (GTDB taxonomy): Bacteria > Myxococcota_A > Polyangia > DRWM01 > DRWM01 > JBDRLK01. Next base: position 6,217 of record JBDRLK010000304.1, read on the forward strand.
GAGTTTGTGGAATTTTGGAGGGGGAGTCGGCGATATAGGGATTGGGGCTGCGATTGAGGAGAGACCATGGGTGATTCATTCAAGAAACAGGTTGCCATCACGGTGCTGACCGCCACGGTGTCCATGGCGGCCGGGTTTTTCCTGGTCTACCTGCTGGTCGGGCCGGCCGGATCCGACGGGTCTGAAGAGATCCGGACCGACGAGGGGAAGCCTACCGATCCGGGGAAGAAACAGGAGGCAGGCCGGGAGGCCGAGCCCGGGAAGAAACCGGCTGAAGCTGCTCCGGCAAAGGCGGGAGGCGGTTCGGACAGCAGGACGCCGGGCGCTGTTCCCGGAGCGGCAGGGGCAGGCGAGGGGACAAAGCAGCCGGACAAGGCGCAACCTGACGAAGCGGCGAAACCGGCGCCTGAGCCTGAGACGGCGCCCGCGCAGGCGAAAGCAGGCGATGGGGCCTCGGCCGCGGGCCTGGCCATGAAGGACAATTTCATTTTCCGGTGCTGGAAGGAAGGGGACGACACGCCCGTCGAGCGGGATGGGTGCGGGACCCTGGCCGGGGTCGAGGGCCTGGTCGAAAGCCGGCTCGACGGAATCGGCAAATGCGTGAAAGAATACGGAGGGGGGAGCGGGGGCAGCCTGAGCATGGCGCTGAAGATAGATTTCGCTAAAAACCGCTACAGGGCGTGGCTCGGGAAATCATCGAGCATCGAGGGAGTCGAGGCGACGAGCGCGTGCATCAGGCAGCTGTATTCGGGCGTGGCCTGGGAGTCCATGGAACATTCGTTCGCGACCTACATCGTATTCTTCAACATCGACGTGAACTAGGCTGCGAACAAGGTGTGGCCGTCCGGGCGTGAGTGTAGTGCGGCCCTTCAGGGCCGCCCGGGCGGGGCTGAAGCCCCGCACTACGAGTCCGCCCGGGCGTCAGGCTGCAGTCTGGCTAACTTCTCCGCCGCCAGGTCGAGGAGCGCGTGGGCTATGTCGTCCTTGGGCATGTCCGACAGGCGCAGGGTTTTTCCCCTTGCCCCCACGACCGTAACGCTGGTCCTGTCCGTGCCCAGCGATTCGCCGGCCAGGTTGGCCACCATGAAGTCGCAGCCCTTGCTTTTCAGCTTTGCCTTCGCGGTCCGGACCATTTCCGCGCGATTCGTCTCGAGGCTGAAGCCGAAGACGAGAGGAAGCCTGCCCCTGCGGGCCGAGGCGCAGGAGGCGAGAATATCGGGCGTGCGCTTCAGGCTCAGGGTGAGCGTATCGCCGGTCCCTTCCTTGCGGATCTTGTCTTTCCTCGCGGCGGCGGGCTTCCAGTCCGCCACGGCCGCGGCCATGAACAGGACATCGCACGAACGCGCGGTCGACAGGGTCGCGCTTCTCATCTGTGCGGTGCTCTCGACGAAAATCGTGTCCACGCCCGGCAGGGGCCCGGCGTCCGTCGGGCCCGTGATGAGCGTGACCTCGGCTTTCCTTATCCTCGCCGCCCCGGCGATGGCGCGGCCCATCCTGCCGCTCGAGCGGTTGGAGATGAATCGGACGGGATCGAGGGCCTCGACGGTGGGGCCGGCGGTCACGACGATCCTCCTGCCCTCGAGGGACGCGCCGCCCGCGAGCATGCCGCAGGCGAAGCGCAGAATGTCTTCGGGCTCGGCCATCTTGCCCATCCCCGTCACGCCGCATGCAAGCTCGCCCACGACGGGACCCACGAAGTGGAAACGCCCCAGGCCGGCCAGCTTTGCCGTGTTTTCCTGAGTCAGGGGGTTTTCCCACATCATGGTGTTCATGCCCGGCGCGAGCAGAACGGGGCAGCGCGAGGCAAGGACGACGGCGCCCAGGAGGTCGCCCGCGCCGCCGCGCGAAATCCGCGAAATAAAGTCCGCCGTGGCCGGCGCGACCACGATGAGGGAGGCGCTGCGCGCCTCCTCGATGTGCGAGATGCCGCCATCCGGGTGCGGGGCAAACATGTCGGTGAGAGCCGGGGAGCCGGTCAGGGCCGTGAACGTCAGCGGCGCAACGAACTGCTGCGCGGCCTTTGTCATGACCACGCGAACGGTGTAGCGGCCTGCAAGGAGCCGCGCAAGGGCGGCGCTCTTGTAGGCGGCAATGCCTCCGGTCACGCCCAGGATGACGCGCTCGACATTACCAGCCTGCGATGATTTTCTTGAAGTCGCTTTTTTCATCCAGGTAATACCTTATCCTTTCGTCCGCCTCGTAGGGGGTATGGGAATCCGGGCCCAGGGGCGGTTCGAAGCCCTTTGCCGGGAGGGAGGGGTTCGTGCCCACGTGAACGGTCTTGACCGTGGACGGGTAGACGGTTTCCGTCAGTTCCCTCTCGAGGTAATTGTCCTCCCATATCAGCCTGTATCTTCTGACCCTGTAGCCGTCAATGCCCAGCTGGGTGACGACGCTGACGCCTTTCGGCCAGTCCGGCTCTTCGATGACATTTTCCTTGAAAGGCGTCTTCTGCGTGATGCGCCGGACAAAGTGCACGAGCCTCTTTCTTTCACTGCCGAGGATCTCGACTTTCATTTTCCCGTTTTCGACCTTGTAGTGGATCACGACGGGGAAGTCGAAGGGGTTTTGGAACTTGAGGTTGATGGTCGGATAGGTCACGGTCGCGTCGAGGCCCAGGAGGATATAGCCGCTTGGCCTGGAGTGGGGCCGCCGCTGATCCAGATCCATGCCCGCGAAGAAAGCTGCGGCGTAAAGCGTGCTCGCGGTCTGGCAGGTTCCGCCGCCGGGCGTTTCGGTCAGGATTCCCTGCTCGATCGTGGGGGCGGGCCTGAAGCCCTTTGCCTCGGAGCGGGGGCCGAGCGCTTCGTTGAAATCGAATGTTTCCCCGGGCCAGACGATCGTCCCGTCCAGCATCTGCCCGCCGAGCTTGAGGTTGTGGTTCCTGTCCCAGCATTTTTTCATGAGGCAGTAGGGTGTTTCGAACCAGCCCAGCACCTCGCTGATGTCGATGTCCCGGAGCTCCTCGGTCATTCTGGCCGGCCTGCTGATGTTCGCCGCCAGCCTGATTTCCTCTTTTCCCTCCGACATGGACAGCTCCAGGACGGCGATGGAATCGTCGAGGATCAGCTGCCGGCCCTCCTTGTGCGGCGAGACCTTGCGCGTCTCCATGTTGAATTTAGCGTTCTGCGATTTGCGGTCATAGTCGAATTTCAGGTTCAGGAGGAAGTCCTGGATCACCGGGTAATCGATGCGCACGGGGAGGGTGAGGTCGATCCTGCCGCTCGACCCGCTCTTGTGTTTCTGCAGGAACCTGGCGATGTCCCCCTTGTTCGTGGCGATCATGTCGATCGTTCTCTCCAGCCGCTTGAGGTCGGCTGACACGCCAACCTGGCGGGGCGTGAACTCGACCCTGAACCCGCTGCCGTCCGTCAAGGCTATTTTCTTTGCCAGGTAATGCCTGCTCACGGCGGAAATCTGCGGATGGATGGGCTTGTCGACATCGATCTTTTTTTCCAGCAGGTACAGCTGCACTTCGATATCCGGCGCCGGCGGCGTGGAGTACAGGGAATAGGCAATGGCTCCACCGAACAGGAAGTACAGGACACCGACACCGGCCATGAGCCATGGTTTTTTCATGGTACGTAAAAAAAATAGCAAACTTGGCGTTGAAAAGGAAGGGGTCATGCCAGAAAAAAGGGGGCAGACCCCTTTTCTTTAGCGCGCGGTTATGGTTGTATAGCCCTATGGTGAAAAATACGGCAATTCTTTTGTTTGCACTGTTTTTACCGTTCTGCGGCGGCGGGCGGTCGGAGGCTGACGGTGAGGACGGCAATGATCTCGACGGGGTGACCGAAGACATGATCATCGAGCTTCCCGATGATGGTTTCATGGACACGCCTGACATTGGGTGGGATTACGATGTCGCGGACATACCGGATTTCATGGCGGAAGACATCTGGCTCGACCCCGACATCCCCGACATCCCCGACATTCCTGAGGCGGAGGAAACGCCGGAGGCGGCCGATGTGCCCGAGGTCACGGATCCTGTGGAGGATTCGGACCTGGTGCCCACGGACATGGAGGACCCGGATGAGCCGGAGGTCGAAGTGCCGGACATGGAGGACGCGGCGCATGAGGATACGGCGACGGAAGAGGTCGTCGTGACTCCCGGCTGGTACCTGCTGTTCGACGGCATCGACGACAGGGCTACCGTGAACGACAACGACGCGCTGACCCTCGGGTCGGCGGCTACGATCGAGGCATGGGTGAAGGTGGACGACGCCACGGGGCAGCGAAGAATCATCGGCCGCTGGAGCCCCGTGCCCTCCACGTGCGAGTATTATCTCGACCTGTGGTCGGGCCAGGTCAGGTTCGCGGGCAACGGGACCGGGGGCCAGTTCACCGTGTCCTTCCCCGCCTCGGCGCTGAGCGATGACGGCTGGGATCACCTGGCCGGCGTCCTCGACCCCGCGAGCGGGACGGCCGCCATTTATCTCAACGGCATCCCCATGAACTCGACGGCCACGACCGTCGCCCTGGATATCAACTCGTCATCCCCCCTGCGCCTGGGCCACGGGTACAGCGGCTGGTTTTTCAAGGGCGGCATCGACGAGGTCAGGATATGGAACGTGGCCAGGACGCCGGCGCAGATCGCGGCCTCGATGTTCTGCCTGCTCGCGGGCTCCGAGGCGGGGCTCGCGGCGTATTTCCGCTTCAACGAGGGCTCAGGAGCGGCTTTCGGCGACTCGTCGAGCTCAGGGCTTTCCGGAAGCCTGTCGGCCGATCCCATGACCCCGCTCTGGCAGACACCCGACACCATCGGCGTGATCCCCTGCGGCCCTTAAAACGCCTATTGCAAAAAACTCCTGTTAAAATTTCCGTAAGCGTTCACGGGGTAGCAGTCAGTGGTTGATCCAATTATGAAAGCACGACGAATTTTTCTTTGACTTGGACACCGGGATTGCGCTTCAGCGGTTCCGTCCACTCAACACGGACATTCCCCTCCCGCATTCCACAAACAGTGATTCTTCTAAAATCATTCGGATACTTTTTCTTTTTGAACCGAATAAGTTTTTCAATCATCTTTTCGCAATCTCTGGATTTAAATTCTTTCCAGAGCGTGGGGAGAGAATCCTCAAAGACCTTGAGCACGGACA
>JBDRLK010000305.1:0-4611 GCA_043813155.1 Pseudomonadota bacterium
CGAAAATAAAAGCGAGGGCACAATGAAACCTGAACTGAGGAACATTGTAATAGTGCCGTTGGCTCTGCTCGCCGCGGTCTGCGTGGCGGCCGCGGGGTGCGGGTCCGATGACAGCAACCCCAACCAGGATTATTCCACGGACGGCTTGGACTGGATCGGCGATTCGGACATGATCTCCGACACGCCCTTTGAGGACCCGGACCAGGTCTGCACGCCCGGCCTGCCGTATTGCCTCGGCGTGGGCGCGTACCATATCTGCAACGAGGACGGGTCGGGGTACATCCCGGGCGGGGACTGCCCGCCGGGCACGAAATGCCACGAGGGCGTGTGCCTCAACCCCTGCGACCTGGCCGACAACAAGCGCTCCTCCATCGGGTGCGTCTACTATGCCGTGGACACCAACCCCATGAACGCCGGGGATTACGCCGTGGCCGTCTCGAACACGAACGAGGCCGACAGCGCAAACGTGCTCATCGAGACGCGGGAGGTCAGCGGGTGGGTGCCGGTCACGGGCGGCTCCTTCAACGTGGCGCCGCTGACCCTGCACAGCATGGTCCTTCCCCACAGGTACCACGACGGGAGCTTCCTTTACCAGGGAGGGGCCTACAGGATCACCTCGGACCTTCCCATCATCGCCTACCAGTTCAACCCCCTGGACGGCTCCACCTCGTTCCTGAGCGACGCCTCGCTCCTGCTGCCCAAGTCCGGGCTCGACACCTACCACATCGCCATGGCCTGGCCCCAGGGGCCGGCCGACGACAGGACGCCCGAGGGTTATCCGGCCCACATCCAGATCGTGTCCGCCACGGACAACAACTACGTGGACGTTACGCCGTCCATTGCCACGATTGCGGGCACGGGCGTCGAAGCGCTGATGCCCGGCGGCATGAGGACGTTCCAGCTCCAGGAGGGCGACTTCCTGCAGCTCACCGTGGCCAACCACATGGACAGCTTCACGGGGACCTATATCGAGTCCACCGGGCCCGTGGCCCTGTTCAGCTCGAACGACTGCGTGAACGTCCCTGCGGACATCAACTACTGCTGCTGCGAGCACCTCGAGGAGCAGATCTTCGGGCTGCAGACCTGGGGCAAGGACTACGTGGCCTCCAGGGTCCCCATGCGCGGCGCCGAGCCGGCCATGTGGCAGATCCTTGCGTCCATGGACGGTACCACCGTTTCCTTTGATTACGACCCCACGATCACGGGCCTGCCCATAGCCGTGACCCTGAACAGGGGCGAGAGCCAGATCTTCCAGGTCGGCGGCCCGGCATCGGCGCCCGGCGATTTTCTGATCACGGCGGACCAGCCCATCCTCGTTGCGCAGTTCATGGTGGCGGCCTTCATGGTCGAGTCGGGCGGAAACAACGGCGACCCGAGCATGGTCCAGGCCGTTCCCACCGACCAGTACCTGGACCGCTACGTGGTGCTCGTTCCCCAGACCTGGGAAAACGACTTCTTCGTGATAACGCGCGGCCGGGGGTACGACGTCACGATCGACACGGTTCCTGTCAGCGCCACATGGTTCGCGGTGGGAGCGAGCGGCTACGAGGTGGCCAGGGTGCCGGTAGCGGACGGCGTGCACGTTGTGGAAGGCGCGTCGCCCTTCGGCATCATCGTCGTGGGCTATGATTCCTTTGACTCCTACGCCTACCCGGGCGGGCTCAACCTGGAGCTCATCAATCCCATAATCTAGGTCGCCTGCCGGAGAATTTCCTTCTACTGCGGCCTCACACGCCGGGCGATCTCGGGCGTACGTCCTCGCTCGGGGGATCGACGTACAGCAACTACGACACACCCCCACCCTGCGGGCGTCGCTCCGACCTCGCCTCGGCATGTGCGACCTCGCAACGAAGTCAATTCTCCGGCAGGCTCCCAAGACGTCATTAAGTGACGAAGCCAATTCTCCGGCAGGATCCTGAGACATTGTCCAGCCCAGTCCGGCCGCCGCAAGAGGTGGTGGAGGATGAGCCAAAAGCTGAAAGCCAATTGCCGACAGCCGCAGGTTCATCCTGCGGCTGTCCATTGACATGGATCGATCAGGCACCAAATTGTCCTGGTAGGGAGAGAACACCAATGATCGGGCTCGCGGGAGGCGAGGTCATGCAGGAAAAAAACAAAGCGGACAAAGAGGAAAAAGGAGCGGGCATCGGGACCGGGACGCACAACAGGCTCATTCACGAAAAGAGCCCCTACCTGCTCCAGCACGCGGACAACCCCGTGGACTGGTATCCCTGGGGGGACGAGGCGTTCGACAGGGCCGCGAAGGAGAACAAGCCGATTTTCCTGTCCATCGGGTATTCCACGTGCCACTGGTGCCACGTGATGGAGCACGAGTCGTTCGAGAGCCCCGAGGTCGCGGCGCTCATGAACGAGGCTTTTGTCTCGATCAAGGTCGACCGGGAGGAGCGCCCCGATATCGACGGCGTGTACATGACCGTCTGCCAGATGCTGACAGGAGGAGGCGGGTGGCCGCTCACCGTCATCATGACCCCGGACCGCAGGCCCTTTTTCGCGGGCACCTATTTTCCGAGGGAAGACAGGTTCGGACGCACGGGTATGCTGAGCCTTGTCCCGCGCATAAAAGAGTTGTGGGACGAGAAGCATGAAGAGGTCCTGGAGTCGGCGGGCAGGATTACGAAGGCGCTGCAGGAGGGATCGAATGCCGCGCCGGGCCCGGGACTGGGCGAATCCGTTCTCGAAAGCGCCTACGGGTATTTCGACGGCGCTTTTGATGAAAGGTGGGGAGGCTTCGGCACGGCGCCGAAATTCCCCACGCCGCACAATTTTCTTTTCCTCCTCAGGCACTGGAAGCGAACGGGCAGCGGGCGGGCGCTCCTCATGGTCGAGAAAACCCTGCAGGCCATGAGGCGGGGCGGGATTTACGACCACCTGGGCTTCGGTTTTCACCGTTACAGCACGGATTCGACGTGGCTGGTGCCGCATTTTGAAAAGATGCTCTACGACCAGGCCCTGCTGGCCATGGCCTACACCGAGGCGTTCGGCGCCACGGGCAGGCAGGAGTACAGGAAAACGGCCGGGGAAATCTTCACCTACGTGCTTCGCGACATGACCTCGCCGCAGGGGGGGTTCTATTCGGCCGAGGACGCGGACAGCGAGGGCGAAGAGGGAAAATTTTATCTTTGGACAGCGGATGAGATCAGGGACGTGCTGGACGCGCAGGAGGCGGACCTGGTCATGGCCGTGCTGGGAGTCGAGGAGCAGGGAAATTTTCCTGAGGAGGCCGCGGGCGGGAAAACAGGACGCAACGTCCTGAATCTTCGAGAACCCCTGGACAGGAAGGCCGGCGAGCTCGGAATCGACGAAAAAGAGCTGGAGCAGCGCCTCGAGCAGGCACGCCTGAAGCTGTTCGAGGCGCGGGAAAAGCGCGTCCACCCGTCAAAGGACGACAAGATACTGACCGACTGGAACGGCCTGATGATCGCCGCTCTCGCCATGGCGTCGCGCACATTCGATGAGCCCTCTTATGCGCAGGCCGCCGGCCGGGCCGCGTCATTCATCCTCGGGGAAACGAAGGAAGGCGAGGGCGGCAGGCTGCTTCACCGCTACAGGGAGGGGCAGGCGGGCATCAGGGCTTTTGCCGCGGATTACGCCTTCCTGGTCTGGGGTCTTCTGGAGCTGTACGAATCAACCTTTGACACCGGGTACCTGCGCAGCGCCCTGGACCTGAACAGTGATTTCATCGACCATTACCGGGACGCGGAGTCGGGCGGGTTTTTCCAGACCGCCGATGACGGGGAAGACCTTCTCGTTCGCCGCAAGTCGGCGCAGGACGGGGCACTGCCCTCGGCCAACTCGGTTGCCGCCCTGAACCTGGTCAGGCTCGGGCGCATGACAGGGGACAGCGGGCTCGATGAAAAGGCGCAGGAGGCTTTCAGGGCCGCTTCCGTCATGGCCGGAAAATTTCCGGAAGCGCACACGCAGCTTCTCGTGGGCCTGGATTTTTCGATCGGGCCGTCTCACGAGATCGTGATTGCCGGGAAACCCGGGGCCGAGGACACTAAAAAAATGCTCGGGGTGCTGAGGAAACATTACATCCCGAACAAGGTCGTGCTTTTCCGCCCCGAGGAGGCGTCGCCCGACATTGCGAAGATCGCGGCGTTTACAAAGAACCAGAAAAGCCTGGAGGGAAAGGCAACCGCCTACGTGTGCGTGGACTTTCATTGCAGGCTTCCGACAACCGATCCATGCGTCATGCTCCGGCAGCTCGCGGGAGACGATGGTGAGTGTTGATTCGCCCCTGCACTCCGCGGGTAGGGGAGGCTTCAGCCTCCCGTTCGCCGGGATGTTGAATTGTTGAGAGTTGATATTTTCTTGAAATGAATGCATAGTAAGGAGCCGTGAGGAAATTATTTCCGAACGGCGACCGAGTGAAACCGGAGGAAAAGAGAATGAGCGAATCGAGCAAGGAAACACTGGCCATGCTGTCCATTGCGCTGGAAATGGAAAAGAAGGGCAAGGATTTTTATGTCAAGGCCGTGGAGAAAAGCGGCAACAAGCTTACGCGGGACATGTTCGCGAAGCTGCGCGACGACGAGGACGTGCACGTGGAGCGCATCCTCGGCATTTACGGGTCGCTCGAAGGCGGAGGAT
>JBDRLK010000306.1:0-4329 GCA_043813155.1 Pseudomonadota bacterium
GGCCCCGCAGAAGGATGGAGGCGCGCATGGCCCGATATGCTCTCTTGCTGTTCACCTGCCTGAGTCTGGCGGTCCCCCGGTTCTGTCTTGCGCAGACGGCGCAGGAGACTCTCATTCCGGCCGCCGTTTCCCCGGAGAGGAAGGCCGCCATCGAGACCATGATGTACTCCCGGCGGACCTACGAGGAAGGCGGCCGCCGCATGAGCGAAACTTTCATCAGGAACGCGTCCCAGGATGAGCGCTACCGATCGAGGAATACGCGGGCCTTCATGGACGACGTGTGGCGCCTTCTGACGGACGTCAAAGCCCGGGAGCGGGTCCGTTTGGGGAGACTCACGGAAAGCCTGGACCAGGCCTATGCGGCGGGCAGGGTCACCGCGTGGGAGCGCCGTTCAAGGCAGGACGCCGTCATCAAGCTCTTTCAAGTCCATATGATGGGGCTCTACGGTTCGATCCTGCCCCGAATCCTGGACGAGGCCGTGGTCGAGGACGGCGTGAACATCGGCCGCCGATTCGCGGGGCCGGAGTGGAAAGAGCATCTGACCTGGGACGAAATGAGGGCCCTTGGCCGCGAGTATAAAGCACTTTCCGGATTTTCCGACGACGAGATTGACCCTCCAAAGGAGTCGGATTCCTAGCGCTCGGGCCCGGTCCGAGGGAATCGGGGGTTCGGCGCCTCTCATCGCGTGGACCTCCGCCGACCTTGCTCCGGCGGAGGTCCACGCGTGCCGAGCCTATTCGGTCGGAACCGTCGAGACGGTGATTTCGGCGTGCCAGGGCTTTTCCACGACCACCGTCTTCTTCCCCAACGGCAGGCGGAGCGTCGTTTGGAACTGCCAGGTGGACAAGTCCGATCCGCCTCCCGGCTGAAGCGGCCGCGAAACCTCCAGCTGGAGCTGAACGTCGACCATGCTCTTGTCGCTCCCGCTCACGACGGGAAGGACATTGATGATGAGGCCCGACGCCTTGTATTGGACGTCTTTATCCTTTCCGCCGCCGACTGCCACGGCTTGCTTTTGGCCATCAACGTAGTTGGCTTGCTGCCCGTCTTGGACGAAGAATTTCACCTCGTCCGAGAAGTCCTTATGGCTCACCGCGACCGTGATCTCCAGCTTCACGCTGGAAAGACCGGGCTGCGGCTCGGACTTGCCTGCCGCCATGGCGGAGCCGCCGAGCGCGACCATCAACGCGAGCGCCGTCGCCGGCTGAATCAGTCTTTTCATTCTTTCTGCCTCCTCTTGGCTTTACAACGCGGCGGGCAGCCGAGCGCGCCCCGGGATGTTTTTGCCTGGGCGCGCTTCGGCTGTAGCGCCTTGTTGGGCATCGTCGGGTCGGTGCTTATTGCCCTACCCTTGATACTTTGGCGGAGCCCCCCCCGACGCCGATTAGAAAACCGAAATCGTAAAGCGAACCACGATTGTTCTTCTCATACATCCGGACGTTTGGATAGAAGAGCCCCACAATGAACGTAATGGGCGCGATGATGCCGTGCCACAATCCCGCCCAAAATCCTGCTGGAGCAGCGCCAGTCTGCTGCCACCTCGAGTTTGGACCCGCCACAGCTAGACGATTTGCCATTTTTCACCTCTCACTTTTTTGCCCAACAGCTGATTCGGCTGCTGAAAATAAGTTCTTATTTTTCAGCGGCCTAGCACGACTCCTGCTGTGTCTGAATTCGGCAAGCAGTGATTCATATAATTTCCCAACAAGCTATGTTACCAATACTAAGCCGAATGTCAAAGCCTGGGTTGGCGTCTGGGCTGGCGTCCCTGGGGCTCAACGGGGTCCGCCGCGGAAACGGGGGAGAATGAAAGCTTGTGTTCAACCGGGCAAAGCCCCTATAATGCTGGGAACATGGAGGAGTTCACGTGCTCGGGATTGAGATGAAGCTTTCGCGAAAGGATTTTGAGAAGCTGGTGGAGGCGGCCCTGGCGGGGATACCGGCCGATTTCCGGGACGAGATGGTGAACGTGGAGATCGAGGTGAAGGCGCGGCCGGGCCGTGAGGCTCGCGGGTTGGGCACGGACCTGCTGGGGCTCTACTTCGGCCCCACCCGCGACGAGATGCTGAGCCCGCTGAACGTGCCCGAGCCGCCCGGGCGCATCGTGCTCTACCAGGAGAACCTTGAAGACGAGTGCGCGGATATGAAGGAGCTTCGGCGGGAGGTCTCTCTCACGCTGCGCCACGAGATCGCCCACCACCTGGGCATCGACGACGACAGGCTCGAAGAGGTTTGGCCGGAGGGCGCATGAACCCGCTGCGCATCGCCGAGGCTTTGAGTTCCGACCTTTCCCAGCTCAAGTTCGGGCCGCCCGTGGCGTACGTCTATAACCCTCTGGATTACGCCTGGAACGGATTTTCCGCCTACCTTTCGGTCTATGGTTCGAGCAAGCGGGAGGTGCTGCTCCTCGGCATGAACCCCGGGCCGTGGGGCATGGCGCAGACCGGCATCCCGTTCGGCGAGGTGAACCTGGCCAGGGACTGGCTGGGGATCCAGGCCGAGATCCGCCGGCCCGAACGCCTTCATCCCAAGCGGCCCGTGCTGGGCTTCGCTTGCACTCGCAGCGAGGCGAGCGGCAAGCGGCTCTGGGGCTGGGCCAAGGACACGTTCGGCGCCGCGGACAAGTTCTTTGCGCGGTTCATGGTGCTCAACTACTGCCCGCTCATGTTCCTGGACAAGGACGGCAAGAACCTGACCCCGGACAAGCTGCCGCGCAAGCAGCAGGACGCGCTCACCGAGATCTGCGACTGCGCCTTGATGTGCTTCGCGGAGTACTACAAGCCCCGGCACGTGATCGGGTTGGGCAAGTTCGCGCAACGCCGCGCGGCCGCGGCCCTGGCCCAGATGGACATCGAGGTCGGCTTCATCCCGCATCCCAGCCCGGCCAATCCGGCGGCCAACAAGGGGTGGGGGAAATTGGCGGATGCATCCCTAAAAGCCTCCGGCGTGGAGATATAAAGAGCAAGTCACACGTTACAAGTCACAAGTTACAAGCAACAAGCAACAGCAAGGGGATCCGCTGGACTAGGCGAGGGCGAGTCTTTTTTTCATTTTCATTTGTTGCTAACATAAGGCTCTGCCGTGCGAATTTCATACGTTCGACAAAAAGGAACAAGGAGACCGCCAAGGGAGCTGACCCGGAAAAGATCCTTGGTCCGGTGGATGATCCGAGGGAGACGTTCGGCCCCAAATACGTGACTTTGGCCAGCGGGGAGGATGTGGGGATCCGGCAGGCGGGCCGGGATGAGCTCCCCGCCTTCACCCGGCTGCAGGCCCCGCCCGGCGACTTCGAGGTCGCGGAGCTGCTCCTCGGCATCGTGGAGCTGGACAACGGGCTCAGGCTCACGGGCCGGCTGGACATGGACGAGCCCGGGACGGGCATGAAGGTTCGCGGCGAGGTGCCGGTCGTCAGGCAAGATGGCTACGAAAAGCGCTACGGAATGGTGTACCACCCCGCTTGAGGCCGCCGAGCTCCTGAGCCACGGAGACGGCATCCGCGCCGGGACCTACGAGCTTCACTCTCGCTTCACGGACGCCCTGAACTTCACGGACGGGAGCCGCATGGTCTCGCTGGTGTCCGCGAAGGTCGGGGCGGGGCCGGCCAACATCGTGCTGCGCCGGCTCGGCCTCGGAGAAGCCTCGACCCTGGAGATCGGCCGCGGGTTCGCCGGAGCGGGCGGGCTGAGGGTGGAGCTGGAGCCGGGCAAGACGTACGTCTCCAGGGTCGCCTTCGAGGCCGCGGACGCGCCGCTGTTCGAGCGGAACCTGGCCGTGCTGGAGCGCATCCTCCCCGCCGTCTCTCCCGCCAAGAGCCTGGCTTTCCTGCTCCATGAAGGCGCTCCGGCTCCCCTGGCCCGCCCTTTCGAGCTCGAATTTCAGCGCAGGATGAGGGCCGCCTCGGGCATGATCTTCGGCGGCGATCTTGCCGCGGGCATCAGGCTCATGAAGGGCGCGGGCTGGGGTTTCACGCCCAGCGGCGACGACTTCCTCTGCGGCATGCTCACGGGCCTGAACGCGGCCCAGGGGCTCTACGGCAAGGACCTCGGGGAACTCATCGAACACGTCTACGCCCGATCCTTGGGACAGAACCCGGCCTCCAACACCTTCCTCTCCTGCGCCAAGGAAGGCATGCACTTCGAGAAGATGCGGAACCTGCTTCTCGCGCTGGGCAAAGGACACGCGGCCCGGGTGGAGGCGAGCGCCAGGGACCTCGCGCGGGTGGGCGAGACATCCGGCGCGGACTCGGCCGCGGGGCTGGCGTTGACCATGAGGAAGGGGGGAAGACCGTGGTTCTAACAGGCGTGCTGACCAAGGGCAAGTATTTCGAT
>JBDRLK010000307.1:0-16489 GCA_043813155.1 Pseudomonadota bacterium
CGTGGATGTGGAAACGTTCGAGAAAAAGTTCAAGAAATTCCGCCAGGGATACAAGCCTCTCGTCCAGTACAAGGTGAAATTCGGGGACACTATCGCGAAGATCGCCCAGATGAGCGGTGCCACGGCAAAGGAAATATGCGACCTGAACGGGCTGGGTAAAAACGACAGGATTTTCGCGGGCTCGCATCTCATCGTTCCGAAGCCCATCGGAAAGACAAAGGCCGATGCAAATGCCAAGAAGCAGGTTATCGTGGTGCCCGGGAAGAAATTCGATCCCGCCGGGAAAAAGAGAACCTTCTATCCCGTTGCCGGCGGCGATACGCTGTCACAGATAGCCCTGTTTTTCAGGGTGAAGGTGACCGACCTGTGCACCTGGAACGATCTGGATCCGCAGGAGGTCATCGTAACGGACATGGTCCTGCAGCTTTACGTGGATCCGGACTTCGACCTTTCCAGTGCAAATGTCCTGGATGAGAAGGATGCAGAGATTTTCGAGGCGGGCAGCGATGCCCACCTGGATTATCTGGTGGAAAAAGAAGGCCGAAAGAGGGTCGAGTACACGGTGAATGAAGGGGACACCATAAGCACCATAGCAAAAAAGTTCAAGGTCAAGAAATACTCCATAAGCTCCATTAACAGGATAAGCCCGGGCAAGGCTTTGAATGCCGGCGACATCATCATCCTGTACGTGGACCCAAAGACCCAGAAGAAGTATTTCCCCAAGAAAAAGAAGAAAGCGTCCAAGGAGCCTCATGAGCCGGAGGAGTCGAAAGAGCCGGCTAAACAGGATAAGCCGCAGGAGTCGGAAGAATCGCAGGAGCCGCCTGCTGACCCCCCCCCGCTGCCCCCGCTGCAAATGCAGGAGAATGATGCAGGAAAAGATGGGGAACCTCCCGGGCCGGACGTCAATGCCGCACAAACCACTTGACTTTACGGGCATTACGAGTCATTTAAATAATATGGAAATTAATAATAGATCGGCATTCAAACTGATTATCGTAATCTGTTGTATTCTGGTCAGCTCCTCCTGCCTGAAAAAGCCAGTGGAGCCGCTGCTGGGCGAGGGATTCAGTGATGATTTCTCGAGAGCCTCTCTGGGGGAAAACTGGCGAACGACGGGGGGGAATTTTCGTATCGAGGATGGCGCTCTGAAAGTCCAGGGAGCCAGGAATCACGTTCTCTGGCTCAAGAGGAGGCTTCCCAGGGACATCCTCATGACGTTCACCACCTGGTCCGACACATCGGAGGGGGATATAAAGTTCGAGCTTTTCGGAGACGGCTTTTCCACATCCACCGGGGAGGGCGCCTACACCGCCTCGGGCTATGTCATGGTATTCGGCGGCTGGAATAACTCTATTTCGATTATCGCGAGGATGGACGAGCACGGGCAGGACAGGAAGGCGACGAAAAGACTCAAAGTCAAAGCAGGGCAGCGCTACAGGATGAAAGTGGAAAGCAAGGACACGAAGCTCAGGTGGTGGATCGACGACAACCTGTTCCTGACCTATGACGACAACACTCCTCTGAAAGGACGGGGGCACGAGTATTTCGGCCTGAACAACTGGGAGTCTCCGGTTTCCTTCGACGACCTGGAGATAAAACCGCTGCAATAATGGATCAGAAAGAATATAATCTGGCATTGAAAAAGCTTGAGCTGCAGTTGGACAGGCTCCGGTCCCTGTACGACCAGTATTTCAGGGGAATAGAAAGAACGCCTCCCAACACGCTGCGCAAGGATGTGGAGAACAGGATACGGGCGCTCTCGAAGATAAGGATGAAGAATACGGCCCTGAGGTTCAAGCTCCAGGTCCAGATACAGAAGTACACGACGCATCTTGCCATGTGGCAGAGAATGCTGAGGGACCTGGAAGAGGGGAAGATAAAGAGGGGCAAAGGGGAAGAAGAACCGGGCGGCGCGCCGTCGAACGTGATCATTGCCGCGAGAATGGAGAAGAGGGCTGAGAGGGAGAGGCAGGGGAAGACTGAAGATTTTTCCAATATTGATATTGATATAGATATTGATATTGATTTTGATTAACTGGCCATTCCTTCCACAATAAATCCATCAAAAGGCGGTGGAACGGACAGGAATCAGGCAATGGCCTGGAATTGAAGGCCGGGGCCGCGGCTAATCGAAACGATTCAGAAATCCCATGAGCGCTTCCTCGCCTTCGCCGGCCAGCCCGACGAACTGGCAGCCGGCCAGGAATTCGGATTCCGATGAAGGGGCGGACCAGACGACCTGGGCGTTGATTTCAATGGAGGGCGTCGTGGTGTCCTCAATCCCGTCGACAACGAGGAAAAGGCTGATCTGAACCTGCGAACCCTCGCGCAGCGGCTGCCGCGTGATGAGGCAGATGCCCGATTCGCTCAGATTCTTTGTTGCGGATTGCAGGATGTCGTTCTGCGCCGTGACTTCGGCGGCAACACGTATCTCGTATCTTTTTTTCCTTCTGCTCTCCTGCTCGGCCATGGGAATTTTCCCCTTTCAAGGACAACTGATTATAAATTTATTTTATTAATTTATTGTTGTCAATTGTATTTATGTTTGATTTGGTTTCCGGTTTCTTTATTATTATCCCGTGCTTTCGCATGCGGTATCGGAGCGTGGTTCGAGGGATGCAGGCTTTCCTCGCCGCGGAGGCAATTTTCCATTCGCATGATTCCAGCAGTGCGGCCAGCTCGGCCGGGTCATCGAATCTGTCGTTCCGCCTTGCATAATGGTCGGGCCCGAATTCAACGTGCTCGCACAGGATGACGCCTCCGGCCGCATTCATGAAGGCCTTGCACATCACGTTGCGAAGCTCCCTCACGTTTCCGGGCCATGAATAGGATTTCAGCTTGCGCAGGGCCCGCTTGCTGATGCCTTCGCAATTGTCGTACCGGCCCGCCATCCACGTGGCGAGCGGTACGATATCCTCCTCCCTCTCACGAAGCGGCGGCAGCCCCAGGTTGAGCACCGCCAGCCTGTGATAGAGGTCCTCCCTGAATGTGCCGTCCTTTACCATCCGTAAAAGGTCCCTGTTGGTGGAGGAGATGACGCGAACGTCGGCCTTCCTGATGACCGTGTCGCCCACCTGCGTGTACGTCCCCCTGTCCAGCATTCGCAGAAGCTTGGCCTGCAGCGTGAGGGGAAGCTCCCCTACCTCGTCGAGAAGAAGCGTCCCGCCGTCCGCCGCTCCAAGAAAGCCGTCGTGGTTTTCCATGGCGCCGGTGAAGGCCCCCTTCCTGTGGCCGAAGATCAGCGAATCGGCCAGGGTTTCCGGGATCGCCCCGCAGTTGAGGGGGATGTAGGCCTGCCTGGAGCGGCTGCTGCCGCGATGCAGGTGCTCGGCTATCAGCTCTTTCCCCGTGCCGGATTCTCCCGTGATAAGGACCGGGAAATCGCTCCTGGCATACAGCCCCGCTTTTCGCAGCAAACGCTTGATGCCGGGCGTCTCCAGGAAGTCGGCGTCCCCGGCGATACCGGGGAGCTCGCACAGGATGGACGTCCTGCCGATCGCGATTTGAGAGCCGTGGTGCAGCCTGCATCCCGTGACCTTTCTTCCGTCCACGGCAAGCCCGTTTTTGCTTCCCATGTCCATGATAAACCAGCCGCCCCTGTTTTTTTCGATCACGGCATGAAAGCTGCTGCAGTAACTGTCATGGAGCACGACATGGTTCGATCCGTCCCTGCCGATGGACACCCTGTTTCCGCTGAAGGCATGATCGGCGGCGCTGCGGGCGTCCGGGCCGGCAACGGACAGGTGTATTTCAGAGGACGCGGACGCGGCGGGCAGATGCGAGGTCACGGACTGTGTCGAGGTTTTTTCATCGCCGTCGGCCCGGGATATTTCCAGGCTGTAGCTGCCGAAAAAAACCCTTCCCCTGGGAGTGAGCTGGAGCTGCCTGGCGGGTTTTCCATTATCCGCAAACAGCTTGCCGTTTCCCCTGCTGATGGCAAACCAGCGCCTCCCCCTCCTCCTTATGACGAGATGATAGGGCCGAATATCCTGCCCTATCAGTTTTATGTCATTGTCCGGAGCCGCTCCCAGCCCGATGCTCCCATACGGCGCCGGAATTTCCATGACTTTATTCTGATTGAAATATATGATCAGCGTATTTTCCTCCATGACCGTTTTCTCCCTTCAATTCAGTATCGCAGCGAAAGACCCTATTGTTTCCTGAAACAGCAACTGAAGGCTGAAAGCCGGCAGCGGACGGCGCGCCGCAGCGCAGCGGGGAATTGGTGCGATAGTACCCGGTTGAACCATGTGGGAGGCTGAAGCCTCCTCTACCCGATACCCGACGGGGCCAGGGGCGGCTTCAGCCGCCCGTCAGCCAGCTCGTCCCAATCGCACCGTCTCGCGTTAATTGTGTTGTCTTTTAGGGGAAGAAGGAGTACAATACTCTTTTGATAAGAAGGAGATAATCATGAAGGAAAAAGTGAAAAAATCTTTGTTTCTTGTTTCCCTGTGCCTGCTTTTCTGGCACTGCTCCGAGGGCGCGAGCCCCGACTGCGAGATGGGAAAGGTCAAGTGCGGCAACGAGTGCGTCAACCTCCAGATCAATTCGGCGCACTGCGGCGCCTGCGACAATGCCTGCGGCGTGGGAAGCGTCTGCATCTCGGGCGTGTGCACGGTGACGGATGTGTGCGGAGAGGGACTGGAGAGCTGCAACGGCGAGTGCGTGGACCTGAGGTACAATCCCAGTCACTGCGGCGCGTGCAACCACGCCTGCGACACGGGCCAGGCGTGCAGCAACGGCATCTGCACGGGCGGGTCCTGCCCGCCGGGTCAGACGGACTGCCCCGGGACGGGCTGCACGAGCCTGCGCAACGACCCGGAAAACTGCGGCTCCTGCGGCGTGAGCTGCAGCGGCAACCCCTGCTACGAGGGGGCGTGCCAGGAGTCATGCCCCGCAGGGCAGGATTTATGCTCGGGACGCTGCGTGGACCTCAAGAAGGATGAGGACAACTGCGGCACCTGCTCGAATGTCTGCGCCGACGGCGAGGTCTGCAATAACGGCGAATGCGAGGTTCAGTGCCCTCCCGGTTTCACGGACTGCTCGGGAGTGTGCGTGAACCTGCCCTCGGACCACGGCAACTGCGGGTCCTGCGGCAATATCTGCGGCGCGGAGGAGGTGTGCGTGTCGGGCGACTGCAGCGCCGAGGGCTGCCCGGAGGGCCAGACCGACTGCGCAGGCGGCTGCAAGGACACGAGCACGGACGAGAGCAATTGCGGCTCCTGCGGCAACCTGTGCGATCCCGGCGAGTCCTGCGTGGACGGCGAGTGCCTGATCACCTGCCCGGAGGGCCAGGAGCTGTGCGAAGGCAGGTGCGTGGCCACCTCGTCCGATGAGGCTAACTGCGGCGCATGCGGCAATGACTGCCGGGCCGACCAGGTGTGCAGCAGCGGCGACTGCGTGTGCCCCGGCTCATGGGAAGAGTGCGGGGGCGCCTGCGTGGACACGCAGAACAACCCGGATCACTGCGGCTCCTGCACCAATACCTGCGAGGGATCGGAAGCCTGCGTCGAGGGCGACTGCACCCTCGACTGCCCCGAGGGGATGGACCCGTGCTTCGGCTACTGCGTGGACACGGGCTCGGACAGGCGCCACTGCGGCGAGTGCGGCAACGAGTGCGAAACGGACGAGTCGTGCGTGAGCGGCACGTGCGAGTCCTCGGGCGTCTGCCTCGCGGACTCCTGCTCCACGGCCGTCGACGTTTCCGGCGGCGGCCGGTTCACGGGAAACAGCACCTGCGCGGGCGACGACTATTCCGGCTCCTGCGGGGGCAGCGCGGGCAGGGAGATCGTCTTCAAGTTCACGCTCACGAAAACCCAGGATATTTTCATCAGCACGCAGGGCACGAGCTTCGACACGGTCCTCTACGTCCGCCGCGCAGCATGCGACACGGGAACGGACAGCTGGTGCAACGACGACGAGCACGACACATGGCAGAGCGAGCTGAACCTCGTGGACCTGGCGGCGGGCACCTACTACGTGTTCCTGGACGGCTACTTCTCCTCGTCTCACGGGGACTATGTTTTTGATATTTACATGACCGACCCGAGCTTCGAGGGGGACAGGTGCGGGGACCCCGAGTTCTTCGACGTGTATTCGGTCGCCGAGCTCTCGGGCGATACGTGCCCCTGGTACTGGTTCGACTCAAACCCGGATACCGTGGGGTGCAGGGGGCTGGATGACGGAAAGGACAGGGTGTACTATTTCATTATCGAAGGCTCGAGTGAAACAGTGACCTTCTCGCTCTGCGGGGAGGCCGACTGGGACACGGTGCTGTACGTCAGGGACGCGTGCGCCGACGAGGACGCGGAAGTGGTATGCGACGACGACGGCTGCGACGGGCTCCAGAGCACGATCACGGCCGATCTCGACCCGGGGTTGTACTACCTGTGGGTCGACGGCTGGAACGGTTCCGCGTGCGGGGGATACACGGTCAACGTTTCCATGTAACGAGAGGATTGACCATGATGATCGAAAAAAGACAATGGTTTTTTATCTGCCTTGCCGCAGCGCTGCTGACGTGGGCCGGCATAAGCCGCCACGCGCACGCGCAGTGCGACAGGCCGGGGCTTCTCATTATCCTGGACAAGTCGAGCTCCATGGTAACGGGGACCGTGCCCTCGGGCGAGACCAAGTGGGAGGCGGCCCGAATCGCCATCACGAGAATCACGAGGCGCTTCGACGCGTCCATTGATTTCGGGCTCATGGTTTTTCCCGACCCGAACGAATGCAATCCCGGCTCCGTGGTCGTGGACATCGGCGAGAGCAATGCCGATGAAATCGACGGCTACCTGGACACCCCCCCGCCGACGGGCGGCAACTGGACGCCCATGTCCCAGTCGCTCGAGGAGGCGAGCGCCTATCCGCCCCTGTCCGATCCCGGGCTGCGGCGCGTGGTCGTCCTGGTAACGGACGGCTGGCAATGGTGCGACCCCTATGACGCGGGAACGAGGTTTGCCCCCGTGGCTGCCGCCGGTTCCTTGAGGGACACGGGCTCCACGCTCCACGTCGTGGGGTTCGGGGACGGCGTGGACTCGCTCACGCTCAACAGGATCGCCCATGACAGCGGAACCTACATCCCGGGCTGCAACCGCGATCAGACCGACCCGCTGGCCTCGGACAACTGCTACCACGTGGCCAACAGCATCGACTCCCTGGAAAGCGCGCTCGACGGTATCGCGAGCAGCGCCACGGAGGAGGTCTGCGACGGGATCGACAATGACTGCAACGACAGTGTGGACGAGGACCTCGAGAGGGCGTGCTCGACGATCTGCGGCTCGGGCGTGGAAACGTGCGATGCCGGCGTTTGGGAAGACTGCGACTCCCCGGTTCCCGGGGAGGAGGTTTGCGACGGCGTCGAGGACGAGGACTGCGACGGCGTTGTCGACGAGGGCTGCGACTGCACCGAGGGCGAGACCCGGCCCTGCGGCCTGGACGTGGGGGAGTGCTCATCGGGAACGCAGACCTGCACGGGCGGCGTGTGGGACGGCTGCGAGGGCTACGTGGGACCGGCAGAGGAGACATGCGACGGCCTGGACAATGACTGCAACGGCACGGCCGACGGGGGGTGCCTGTGCGCCGAGGGCGACGCGAGGGAGTGCGGCATTGACGACGGCGCGTGCGAAAAAGGGACGCAGACATGCATCGGCGGCACCTGGGGCGGCTGCGAGGGAGGAACCAAGCCCGCGCCCGAAACCTGCAATGAAGCGGACGATGACTGTGACGGCGTCGTGGACGAGGGCTGCGTCTGCACGGAGGGTGATACGAGACCCTGCGGAACGGATGTGGGCGAATGCGCCATGGGCGAGCAGACCTGCGCGGGCGGGGTCTGGACCGGAGGATGCGAGGGGGCGATCTGGCCCGGCATCGAAGCCTGTGACGGCCTGGACAATGACTGCAACGGCATCGCCGACAACGATGCCGTCTGCCCTGCAGGCGAAGTGTGCGAGGAAGGCGTGTGCACGGGCCGGGAAGCCCCGGAGCCCGATCCCGAGCCTGACGGAGGGACGCCGGATCCCGGTGAATCCGACCCGGGCTGCGGGTGCGGGATCATTGGAGCCGAGGCCGCGCCGCCCTTCCTGATGGCCCTGTTCGTCCTGGCGTTCGCCCTGATCATCAGGAAGCTTCGTCGCCGCGCGTAATCACGTCGAATTTCATTTGCGAACCAGCCGGAAGAAATGGTGCTGCGGGCCCTTGGCCCGCCTGTCGCTGCGCCCGAGAGCGGCCCCTTACGCTTCGCCAAGGGCAAGCTTGGGGCGCCCAACAGGGCACGCCAAGGGCGTGCAGCACCACTATGTCGGGGGACAAAAAAAATTTAATTGGGCGTGCTATTTCTTTTCTTCTTCGCCGACGCTGAAGGCGCGCTGGAGAAGCCCGCCTATGGTGCGGGGGACTTTGGCGGGGACGGCACCGGTGGCCGAGAAGGGTCTGGCTTCCTTGATCGGCGGAAGCCCTTCGAGTATTTTCCCTTCGGGTATGGGCATGGCGTCGGCCTCGGGCCCGGCCAGGGACCCGGGAGACACGGTTTTTAAAGGCTCGGGCTCCGGCTGGGCTTCGGGTTCGGGCTCCGGCCCGGCGGCAGGCGCGCGCTCTTCTTCTCGTTGTGCGGCGAGGAGGAGCTCATCGTATTCTCTCCGTTCACCCGGCGGAGGAGGAGGCAGGCTTTCCACTTCAGGAAATTCGAAATCCTCTTCCGACGGGCGCTCGTCCCTTGCCTCCCTGTCCTTGATTTCCAGGACCGCTGGAATAATCTGCACCTCGTCCGTAGATTCTCCTACTTCCACGTCCGCGGCCAGCTCCTCGGGCTCTTCCTTCGGCTGGTCGGAGAATATGATGTCTTCCATGGAAACAATGGACGCTTCGGACTGCCTTTCCTGGAAGGGCTCTTCGGCAGCTTCTTTCTTCTCGAATTCCTCGGGAATAAAGGGGATATCCTCTTCGGTCGCGATCATTTCCTCCTGGGAAATAATAACGCCTTCGCCTGAGGCGGCCAGGTCCTCCTTGACGGTTCTCATGTCGGGTATGATGCTTGTACGAACCTCCTGCGGGTAGGCTGTGAAAACGGGCTCTGCCATGAGAGAGGGCGCTGCCGGGATAACGGGAATCGATCCGCCCACGGACCTCCTGCGGACATGCACTTTTTCAAGCATTTCATGGAGCAGCTGAATCTTTTTTTCGGTATCCACCAAAGTTCCCTCACTTCAGATGTTCACCCCGGTTCAACCTGCTGACGATTTCACCCTCCACGACCCCTTTCTTGATCAATTCCTTAACCCACTGAATCATCTTGTAATTGCCGGCACAGTACTTGCCGGGGCCCTTTGAAAAATTTCCCATGGCCGAGACTTCAAAATCCCTGCCCGTAAATACCCGCAGGATGCCGCACAGCACGCCCTCCTGGAAGTGAACGGCCAGGGGCCTGTCATCCACGACCGTTTCCCATTCGAACAGCAGGACGTCTCCCCATGTTTCCAACGAAACAAGCCCGTATCCGTGAAGAGACAGTATTCCATTGATGTTATTGAGAAAATCCTCCGGCGAGGCATCCGCATCCAGTCCCTGGTCCCCGTACATTGCGGAAAGGGACCTGCCGAAATGCCTCCCCACGCACAGGCCAAGGGTATAAAGGACGTTTGACGGCTCGCGCTCGAGAAGATTTGCGAATTCACTGAGAGCTTCCGCGGGAATGACAAAGGCGGATTCTTCACCCGCAGTGTATGCGATTTTGCCTTCCTGGAACTTGAACGTGAAATAATCGTCGGGATTTATTTTTATTTCTGGCATTAAGCTTTTTATTTATACTTTTTTGGATTATTTAGCAACTTTTTTAAAAAAGTTGCTAAAGTTCAACCTCCACAACCTCAGCCACCTGTTGGCTTTTGGCCCCGCCACCTCCATCACCACCACCGGTTGACTATTGGCCTCCACCACCACATCCTCCAGGAGGCGGAGGAGGAAAGCCAAGGGAGGCGGATGTGGGTGTGGCGGAACCAAAAGCCAAGGGTGGTTGTGGAGGATGTGGAGGAACCAACAGGTCGCGGCGGCGGAGGAGGTGGGCTGCTGATTGAGCGCCACCGGCGCTCAATCAGTACTCTTTCGCCCAGTAACCTTCCATGTCCGCGATATCGCCTTTTTTCGGGAGGTGGACCCAGTAATAGGGCTTTTCCCGGACATCCACATGGACCGAGTTGGTTTTCGGGTAATAGCCGACGCCTCCGGCTCCCCAGGCAACGGCAAAGTCCCTCAAATCCCTCCCGCTGACCCGGGGGTGCCTGATGTCGGCCGCTTTCCCGCACGTGTGAAAGCTGGTCTCTTTGGTCGAGCCGCCCGCAGCCCTGTACCCCGAGGTGACAAAGAGGATGGATTCAAATGTTTCGGCCATCTCGTAAAGGAGCCTTGCAAGCTTTGGATCCACGTCGTGTTCCACATTGTCTTTCTTGAAGCGCAGGAAATGCTTCATGGCCGTGAGCACGGGGCCGGGAGTTTTCCTGTTCCCGTCGACGGCGTCCACGAAGAGCGCTTCTCTCGTATTCGGGTTCCAAAGCAGCACGAGCTCATCGAGGCTGTCGTAGGGGCGGACAATGGTCACGTGCTTGGGCTTGGAAATCCCCGCCCTGGCTAAAAGCTTGTTGGCGGCCTGCGTTTCGAGCGAGTCGCCTTTGACGGCTGTCTCTTCGACCCCCCCGGGCTCCTGCATCAGGATCTCGCTTTTCGTCTCGATGGCGGAGGACACGAGGATCATCTCTTCAAGCTCGCCTTCCTCGGCCACGCCCGCCTCGGAAAGGGATAGCATGACACCGTCTTCATCGACCTCGATGACCGTGCCCTGCGGGCCGTCATGCTTTTCATTGCCCGCCCCTGCGCGGGCTTCGAGGCCGATGCCGGCAGCCTGATGCTTCGTGACGGCAGCGGGCTCGATGTCGGGCCGCTCCGCGGCGGTTTGACCCTTGCCGCCGGGCTTTGCGGCGGCCACGGCCGGGGCCGGGTCCCGCACCGACCCTTCCGTTGGCGCGGATGTTTCCTCCGCCTGCCCGGGGTCTTCCGGCTCCAGGGTCTCGAGAGGCAGACCGTGGATCTTTGCGTGGACGGCCCTTACGGCCGGGACGAGCCATGACCCGCATGATTGCATGAACACTGAAAGAACGATGATCCTGACAACCAGTAATTTTCTCAACATGCCTCAATGATAACACAAAGTACTACCTTGTATCAAATTATCGGCCATGCACGGCGGGCTGCCGCCGGTCCCGCCGACACCGGCCGATCATGGGCAGGGCGGCGGCAGGCGACGATTCGCTCGATTTTCAGCGGATGAAATTGATTTTGATCAAAACTTCGTCTTCATTTTTTTGATAATTTTGCAAAAATCTGTTTTTAATTTATAGTTTGAGATGAAACGCGCCTGATGCCCATGGAAAAGGTTTAATCCGGCGCGGAATTATCGGGCACGCGGAGAGTTGTATCTCCGGAGGGGAGGGAGGCCCGTTTCCTGAGACCGGCTGGTTATGCACAATTGGGTGAAAAAACTCATTCCGGCGGCGGTTGCGCTAGCATTCCTGTGCCCGCCCACGCGGGCGGCCGCCGACAAGGTCAAGCTCAGCTACGAGGTGCAACAGGGAGACAATCTCACGAAGATCGCGGCAAGGTTCAACGTCGAGATCGACGACCTCCTGGAATGGAACATGAAGCTGTTCGAGGAGCCCGAGAAAAAAGAGGAGCCCCCCGGGAAAAAGAAGATCACGGAGGACATGTTTCCCAGCGTCATTCGTGCCGGCACCAAGCTGAAGATCCCGAAGAAGGACGATAATGGCAAGGTCATTACGCACAAGGTCACAAGCGGCGAGTCCTTCATCAACATTGCCAGGAAATACGGTGTCACGAAGATCAAGCTCTACAAGTGGAACAGGGACGTTTTCAGCCCGGGGGATGGAGGAGACAAAGGACAGGGCGATCACAATAAAAAGTGCAAAGGCAAAAAAGGGAAAAAGTCCAAGGCCATGTGCATCGATCCGGACCTGAACACCATCCACACGGGGATGGACATGACCATCTACGCGGAAAGGCCCGACATCAGCCCCAGGGTCGGCGTGTACAGGGCGAAGGACGGGGAAACGGCCGACGGCGTGGCAAAGAAGTTCAAGGTCAAAGCCGACCATGTCCTGGATTTCAATTTTCTCCTGAAATCGGACAAGCTGAAGAAGAACCAGGTCGTCGAGATCCCCATGCCCCTGCCGAAGAAAACGGCCGAATCGGCGGGATCGGCGACGAGCGGCAAGCTGCTCAACGGGGAGAGGATGCCCTGGGGCCCGGGCTACACCCTGAAGGCGCCGTCCTTTGTCTTCGGCACGAGCGAGACGATCACCCACATCGTCAACTGCATCGGCGAGGTGCAGAAGGAATTCAAGGGAACGCACGACCTCGTGGTCGGCGACCTGAGCAAGCAGGGCGGCGGAAAATTCAAGCCGCACAAGTCCCATGCCAGCGGCAGGGACGCGGACATCGGCTACTACCACAATGGATTCTCCCCGAATAAATTCGTCAAGGCTTCGGCGGGAAACCTCGACGGCCCCAGAACCATGCACTTCATAAGCTGCCTCGCGGACACGCAGAAGGTTGAATACGTGTTCGTCAGCTATTACGTTCAGAAGCTGCTTTACAAGTACTTGCAGAAGCAGAAAACCGCTGAGTCTCTGCTCACCAAGCTCTTCCAGTACCCCAGGCCGATATCGAATCGCCTCGGCCTGATCAGGCATGACCCGGGGCACGACAATCACATGCACGTGCGCTTTGTCTGTCCCGACAAGCACAAGCAGTGCACGGAATAATCCCATTCATACCCCCGGGCAGGGGCGGCTTTAGCCGCCCGATCCCCCGTCCGGGTAGGGGCGGCTTTAGCCGCCCGATCCCCCGTCCGGGTAGGGGCGGCTTTAGCCGCCCGATGGACACGCTTTTCGGGGAGGCTGAAGAGGCTGTGTCGCAATTGGTGCTGCGCCCCCTCGGGGCGCCGCATACAGGCACGCCAAGGGCGTGCAGCACCACCATGTTGTGTGACACCCATCGGTCATAGGGGTTGCGACACAGCCTCTGAAGCCTCCCCTACCCGGGGTATTTATCCGATGGCTTGTTTCCTGCCCTCACTGGTGTAATATCCAAGCCGTGGCCTCCGGGAAGCAAGAGCGCAGGCAGATCATCTCGTGGATGCTCTACGACTGCGCCAACAGCGCCTTTGCCACGACCGTGCTGGCGGGCTTTTTCCCCGTTTTCTTCAAGAAGTACTGGGCCGGCGGGATGGAGGTCACGCGAAGCAGCGCGGTCCTGGGAGCCGCCCATTCGATCGCAACGCTCGCTGTTCTCCTCATTGCGCTCCTGCTCGGCGCCTATGCCGACAGGATCGCCGGCCGGAAGAAGCTGCTCCTCGTCATGTGCCTTGGCGGAAGCCTGTCGACCTGCGCCC
Source organism: Pseudomonadota bacterium (assembly GCA_043813155.1). Classification (GTDB taxonomy): domain Bacteria; phylum Myxococcota_A; class Polyangia; order DRWM01; family DRWM01; genus JBDRLK01. The sequence continues at coordinate 13,457 of JBDRLK010000307.1, forward strand.
TGGCCTTCGTTAACCAGGGCAACCACGTGCTCGCCATCATCGTCTTCATCGCGGCCGTCACGGGTTTCCTGGGGGGGAACATTTTTTATGACTCGCTGCTTCCCGTGGTCGTTCCCCGGGAGAAGCAGGACATCGTCTCGGCCGGGGCCTTCGGCCTGGGGTATCTCGGGGGAGGCATCCTTTTTCTCGTCAATGTCACGATGTATCTGAAACCGGGATTCTGGGGCCTCGGCGATCAGGCCTCGGCCATCAGGGTCAGCTTTTTTACCGTGGGCCTGTGGTGGATCCTTTTTACCGTTCCCCTGATGCTTTCAGTAAAGGAAGACCGGCAGCCGGCCGGGAACGGGTCCACGGGGCTCCTGCGGGAATCGATCAGGGACACGTTTTCCTTGTTCCGGAAAATGCGCAGGAACAGGAACATTTTTCTGTTCCTGCTCGCTTTCTGGCTGTACAACGATGCCATAAGCACGGTCATCAAGATGGCCGTGGCTTACGGCAGCGACGTGGGCATCGAGCAGGCGGACATGATCAAGGCCCTTCTCCTCGTCCAGTTCGTGGGATTTCCCGCCGCGTGGATTTACGGAAAGATCACCGTCAAAGCAGGTCGCAAGAGAATGCTTCTTCTGTCCATCGGCGCCTACGTGTTCGTCGTGCTTTACGGCGCGCTCATGAAATCCTCCGGCGATTTTTATATCCTGGCCGTCGTTGTGGCCCTGTTTCAGGGCGGGATTCAGGCGATCAGCAGGTCCATGTACGCAAGCCTGATACCCGCGGGGCAGAGCGCGAAGTTCTTCGGGCTCTATAACGTGGGAGCTCACTTTTCCACGATGCTCGGGCCGGTTCTCGTCGGCCTGACCGGACACGCCCTGAAAAATCCGCGGGCCGGCCTCCTCGTCCTCGAGGCTTTTCTCGTGCTGGGGGCGATTGTGCTCATGAAGGTGAAAGAAGAAAAGAAGGAACGTCATGGTTGAAAAGACATATGATGCCGTTATCGTGGGGGCGGGCCCTGCGGGAATTACGGCGGCCGCTGCGCTGAAGAGATCGGGCTTCGAAATCAGGCTCTTTGAGATGAGCCGGCCGGGCGGGCTCCTCCTGCACGCGGGATGGGTGGAGAATTTTCCCGGCGTCCGGGAAAGCATGGACGGCGAAACGCTGGCCTCAGCCTTCCTTTCAAAGCTCGAGGCTCTGGGCGTCGAGCCCGTCATGGAGGAAGTCCTCGGGTGGGAGAAGGCCGGGGAGCTTTTTTCCGTCACCACGGCGAAAGCCGCCTGCCGGTCCGCCGCGCTCATACTGGCCGCGGGAACGAAACCGCTGATCCCCGATTTTTCCGTGAGCAGCGGGTGCGGGGGTACGGGAAGGGTCACGGCCGATTATCTCGAAGTCAGGTCGAGGCCGCCGTCGTCGGTCATCATCGTCGGGGGCGGCGACGCGGCGTTCGATTACGCGCTTTCGCTCGCCGCCCGGGGATGGAAGGTTACGATTGCGTATCGCGCGCTCGAGCCGAAGGCGCTGGGTCTCCTCGTGGAGAGAGCCGGCCGCGTGCCGGCGATCTCGCAGGCCGGCTCGTTCACGCCCTCGAGGATTGAATGCGCAACGGATGCGGCCGTGCTTTACGGCATGGACTCCGCCGGCGGTGAAGAGAAAGCGCTGGAGGCGGGCTGTATCCTGACCGCAACGGGCAGGACACCGCGGGACGATCTTGCCGGGGGGATCGACATGCCGGGGAACCTGTCGGGCGGCATTGAATCGGTCCCCGGGCTCTTCATTGCCGGGGACATGCGCAGGTCACGCTCGAGGCAGGCCGTGATAGCGGCCGGGGACGGGATGGCATCGGCCATGGCCGCGGCCTCCTACCTGCAGTCCCGCAGGGCTTCTTCCACATTATAGAACGGGTTGAAAATGATAGGTGAATGTGCAAAGATGAAATCCGTTTGTTCCTGGAATCCTTGTTTGCTGTTTTTATTATTTTTATGATCCGATGAGTGAACGATACGTTAATGTCGACGATGTTCAGAAGCTGCTGAACCACGCCCTGCCGTCCGCTTTCGTCCGGCATGGCGACACCTGGACCGTCAGTCCGTCGTCGGTGGATGACGTTGCCAAGGTGGTCGGCCTGGCCGATCAATGCGGCTGCCCCGTCCGCGTCGCGGCGCCCCGCGAGGAACCTGAAACCGATGAGGCCTCGTCGGCCGTCATCAGGATCAGCATGGAAAAAATGACGGATGTCAAGTGGGTGAACGAAGAGTCGATGACCGCAAAAGTGCAGGCCGGCCTGAGCGTCAGGCACCTGGAAATACTCCTGAACGATCACGGAATGACGAGCGGGTTCGTGGTGCTCCCGGAGTACGATCCCACGCTCATAGAATTCGTGACGGACGAAAACCTGTCCGAATCGTCCGTTCTGTACGGCAGGCCGGACCGCGCCTTCCTCGGCGTTGAGGGCGTTCTTCCCAGCGGTGAGGCTTTCAGCACCAAGCCCACGCCTTCGAGGGCCGTGGGACCGGACCTGCTGGGCATGCTCGTTTCGCAGCACGGGAGCCTGTCGATCATCACCTCCCTGGTCCTTCGCATCTGGAGACAGCCTAAATCGAGACGGATCGTCTGCGCTTCCTTCGATGACGTCGAGCGGGCCGTGGGCTGCGCTTCGCGCGTGGCCCACAGCGGGGTCAGGCTGGCGGCCGGGAGGATCTATGCCCCCGAATGGCTCGAGGATTCCGGGGAAGAGGGGGGGCGGGGGGAGAACATCGCGGTCTTTGTCCTCGAGGGCGAGCAGGCCGTGATTGACTCTTTCGCCGACGTGATAGAGAAAATCATTCACGAGGCGGGGGGCGGGGACTTGAATAAGCATCCTCTTGCGACGAAGTTTGTCCGCTCGCACGGGCTGTGCACCGAGAGGAAGCAAAATTTATCGAGTCTATCGATGATCCGGCGAGAGAATATAACGGATACAGCAAAATTTCAGCTGTCTGCAAAAGCCAGTTTTATAAGAGAGATTTTTACCAATGAATATGCAGGGGATATGGGGATGTGGCA